>JASEHI010000027.1 GCA_030018695.1 Anaerolineales bacterium | reverse complement strand
AACTGGACGTGCTCGGCGCTCTCGGCGTGGCGCGGGTGATAGCCTATGCCACGCTGGCCGGGCAGCCCTGGTACGCCGAACCATCCGAGCAATTCAAAGAGACCGGAAAGGAAGAACCCGGTGAACCGCACAGTTCGTACCACGAGCACCTGTTCAAACTGTGCAAAGTCCGCGACCGCATGTTCACTGTCACGGCGCGGGTAATTGCGGATGAACGGCTGCGCTATTTGGATGAGTACTTCACCCGCCTCATTGACGAATGGAACGGCCTCCGCTGACTTTTCATCCGCTACCCTTCGACTACGTTCAGGGCAAGTCCGCTATCCGCCATCAGCCATCTGCCATACGCCATTTCTCCACTGAATCGATTACAATATTCTCATGAACATACCCTACGGTCCCCTTCTCGTTGTCGAAGACGTCCCTAACGTTCTCGAACTGCTTGAACTCACCCTGCGTTTCAAAGGCTACCCGGTCGTCACCGCGCGCAACGGGCAGGAGGCGCTGGAGCAAATCGCCAAGGCGCGCCCGGCGCTGGTCATCACGGATATCCTGATGCCGACCATGGACGGCTACGCGCTGGCGCAACGCCTGCGCACCGACCCGCAGACGAGAGACATCCCGATCATTTTTCTCTCTGCCACCTATGTTTCTCCCGAGGATAAGGCTTTTGCGATCAGACTGGGGGCGGTGCGTTTCATCGAGAAGCCCATTGATACCCCGGATTTCTTGCTCACCATCGCCGAATTGCTGACTCAAGACTTGTTGGAAATCCCTGAGCCGCTGGGGGAACGCGAATTCTACAAGGGTTACCGCGAGCGGCTCGAGAATAAATTACGGCAAAAAAATACGCAGATCACGCGCACTGAGCGCCTGCTGACCACGCTGCCGCCCGATCAGCGTGCGGCGTTCGAGGCCCTGCTCCAACAGGCCAAAGATGAACGTGACGAAATCCAGGGCGAATTGGACCATATCTATCAAATCCTCGACGAATTCAAGCGCTCGCAGAACTAATATGCTGCCGACACTACTGGAAATAGAAGAACTAGCCCGGCGCGCGGGTGAAATACTGCGCGCCGGCTACGAACAGAAGCACCAACTGGAATACAAAGGCGTGATTGACCTGGTGACAGAAGTTGATCACCAGTCCGAAGCCTTTCTGCTGGCTGAAATCCAGCGCCGTTTTCCGGGAAGCAGCATCCTGGCCGAAGAATCGGGCAGCCTGGATGGGGATAAAGACCATCTTTGGTATGTGGATCCGCTGGACGGCACCGTCAATTACGCCCACGGCATCCCCATCTTTTGCGTCTCCATCGGTTATGCCCGGCGGGGCGTGACGACCCTGGGCGTGGTCTATGACCCTCTGCGGGATGAGGTCTTCAGCGCCGAACGCGGGCGCGGCGCCTGGCTGAACGGGCGACGGCTGCACGTTTCACAGGCTGAGGAACTGGATCATAGCTTGCTGGTGACCGGTTTTCCCTACGATGCCTGGCATTCCCCCCGGGATAATATGGAATACTATGCCCGCTTTGCCAGATTATCGCAGGGTGTGCGCCGGCTCGGTTCGGCTGCCCTCGACCTGTGCTACCTCGCCGCGGGTCGTTTCGATGGCTATTGGGAGCTGACCCTCAAGCCATGGGATGTGGCCGCGGCCGGTCTCATTGCCGAGGAAGCCGGGGCGCTGGTCACAGACATTGACGGCAAGGCGGATTACATCTCCGCGCCGCAATCCATTTTGGCAGCCCCAGCCGCGCTGCACCAAAAGATGCTGGCGGTGCTTCAAAAGTAGGCAACTTCTCAATAATCCGGGATTAGGGGCATACTGGGCGGTCATAAATGACCGCCCAGACTACATCTTTTGGGGAACATTTCAGCCTCTCGCGTCTGTTCAATGGGGTCATTATTTGTCGTTTGAATAAGCCTCTTTTTGGGATTATTCCGAGGAAGCGGACTCTGTATAATGGTCATAGTTGCAATATTTGGAATGCCGGGCCAGCGTGTCAGAACCAAAAGCCATCATATTGACCCCGGCAATGCTCCGCTCAGGGATAATCCCAATGTTCTTCATCGGTCAATACCACGATTGTATAGATGAAAAAAGCCGCTTGAGAGTTCCAGCGGGTTTTCGTGAATTACTCTCTGACGGCGCGTTTGTGGTTCAGGGTTTCGACCGTAACTTGTGGGTGCTGACAGCCGCGGCATTTCAGGAAATCTACCAGCGTTTCATGACGTTGAATGTAACCGACCCAGCGGTGCGTCTCCTGCTGCGCATGTTTCTCGGCAGCGCCTCCCCGCTGGAGATGGATAAAGCCGGGCGCGTTATCGTCCCGAAAAACTTGCGCGCGTTCGCAAACCTGGACAATGAGGCGGTCCTGGTCGGACAGGGAAACTACTTCGAAGTCTGGTCTCCAGCGCACTGGCAGGAACAGGAAACTCAACTGCAAGATGTTGCGGCCAACGCGCAACGCTTCGCAAGTCTCAATCTTGTCGCAATATGAGAGGCTACAATGAGCGAATTTGAATACATCCTGGCTACAGATTTTGACCGCGCATGGCTGAATTTCGAGCTGGATTTACCCCTCAAACCGGGTAAATATGGTCAACCCAACCCATTTTATATCAATCGTCCGGGGAATCCAATCGCCGAATTGGAAGATGCCTTGTTGGCGCCCTTCTATCGCCCGCCGAAGTTTTTCTTCTCAGGGCATCGCGGGTGTGGCAAATCAACCGAACTGCTTCACCTGATGTCCAATGCGGAGATTCAGAAAAAGTATTGGCCGATCAACTTCAGCATCCGCGAGGAAGCGGACATCATTGATCTGGACTTTCGCGATGTACTGCTCGCCGTTGGCGGGCGCATGTTCCGGGATTACCGGAAAAGTGGAGGTCAATTACCCGAACAATTGCTCAAAGAGCTGAATAGTTGGAGGGGAAAAGTCGAAGAAGAAGTAAGGACAATTTCCGGCCGCCCGTTGGAATTTGAATTTGGCGCCGCGATCGAAGCCTTTTTCGTGAACGCGGGTATGAAGATGAAACTGGAGCCGAAGACGCGCGCCGAATTGAGGCAGGTATTCGAGAGAGACATTACGGGTTTGATCGCCGTAATCAATAACATTGCAACGGCCATTTATAGTAAAGAGAAGCGTATTCCGCTCATTCTCATTGACGATCTGGATAAACCTAATCTGGAAGAAGCCAGAGCCATTTTCCATGATCGCCGCGAAATAATGATGCAGCCCAATTGCGCCATTGTTTATACCGTCTCGAGCGCTTTGTTTTACAGCAAGGATTTCGATGCGATCAGAGGTCAAGCCCATTTCCTGCCAAATATCATGTTACATCCCCCTCAAGCGCCGGATGTACGCGATCAGGCGGGATATGATACCTTGCGTCGCTTTGTCCGGGTAAGAATGGATGCCAACCTTATTGATAAGGTGGCATTGGAAGAGGCAATTACTTATAGCGGTGGTGTATTTCGAGAGATGGCCCGCATTATGCGCACTGCCATTGGTCGCGCCAGGCGGCGCAAGGCTGGCAAAATGGAGAGCAGCGATGTCGAAGCGGCGACAACGGAGATTCGTAACGAATACCGGCGCATATTGGATAAGGACGACATCCAACTCTTGAAAACAGTCAATGAAAATAACCGTCTTGAATACAACGATCGGCTGAGGCCATTATTGCAGCTTTTGGCCTTGCTCGAATACAGAAATGGCGAAAACTGGTGTGACGTGCACCCCGTTCTAAGGAAAATACTCAATGAATAAGACGGCTGAAGATATTCAATTTGTCGGCTATGATGTTGAGTCTTTAGAGGATCGCATTGATATCCTTTTTAGAGAGCTGGAACTGTCTACCAGGTGGCAACGGCCATCTATTCTGTTGGCGATTTACAGCTCGGAATATGTCTGCACAGATGCCAAGACTGCTTTGAAGGACAGATTGGTTGACATGCAGCAGTTTGTTCAGCATATCCAGGTTGGGAATGATGAAAATTCTGATATTCCCTTATGCCTTTCAGAGATTGCCGACCTGGATAAGGGCGTTTTCTTTATTGAGGGTTTAAGGTGGGGAGGCGGAAGAGAAGGGACGAGAGCCTATCGTGCGCTCAATATTGGTCGGGAATACTTTATTGACCAGCGGATTCGCGTTGTTTTCTGGTTGACAGAGAATGAGGCGAACGACTTGGCCCGTTACGCCCCTGATTTTTGGTCTTATCGCCACCGGGTGGTTGAGTTCATTGATCCCCCCTCCTCTGAACAGATCTCGGCGCGCGCATTAGAGTCGTCCTGGCAGGGCATTGGAGAATACGCGGATAGCCTCGAAGATATTGATGCGGGGATTGCCTTGCGGGAGGCTATGTTGCGCGACCTGCCGGAAGGGGATGAATCAACCGCCAACCGTGCGAACCTGTTATTTTCGTTGGGAATATTGAATTGGAGAAGAGGCGACTTCGAAAAAGCCGCCCGGTTCATCCATACCAGCCTCGATATCGCCGGAAAAATACAAGACAAGTGGTTTGAAGCTGTGTGCCATAACGCTGTCGCACTGGTTAAAACTGCTCTGGGGAGAATGGATGAAGCTGTTGAGTCCTTGAAACGAGCCTCCAGCCTCGCGCCTGACCAAACATTCCACTGGAACAACCTGGGTAACCTCTATTGCCAGCTTGACCGTCAGCAAGAGGCCATGGCAGCCCTCGAAAAGGCGATTGAACTCAATCCCTCGGATGCCGTCAGTTGGAATGGGCTGGGAAATGTATATCTAAAATTAGGGCGCTGCGATGAGGCAATCTCAACGTACCAAAAGGCAATCGAATTTGCTCCTAACTGTGCATACCCCTGGGTTGGCTTGGGGGATGTATTCGCAAGTTCAGAACGCATCGAGGAAGCTGTTGCAGCCTATCAGAAGGCACTTGAGATTAATCAACGTCTCATTCACCCGTGGATCAGTCTGGGAAATATTTTTGAAAAGCAGCGGCGCAGCCAGGACGCCATCCGAGCCTATCAGCATGCTTTTGAAATTGACCCCAATAATGCCCAGCTTTGGAATGAACAGGGGAATGTCTATCTCAACGCAGGCGCTTATGATGAGGCGATCAACGCTTATCGAAAGGCGATTGAGTTAGAGCATGGCTTCGGTTGGCCCTATAGCAATTTGGCTTTGACGTACGCACATAAAGGAAAACACACCGAAGCAATTCCGCTGTACCAAAAAAGCATAGAACTATTCCGCAGCAACAGGGATAAAGCCAGCGCGTGGAACAGGCTCGGTCACACATACCGACAGATGCATGACGACGACAATGCCATCGCAGCATTTCAGCGAGCCGTTGAGCTGGATGCGGACAACGCGACCTTCAAGAAGGTTCTGGACGAAATTCAAAATGATATAGGCCATGTTTATGAGGCCTTGACTACTGATAAAGAGGCTGCCAGCGCAGTAGATCAAAGAACAGTCGAGCCTGTTAAGCTAAACCTAAACCAGGTATTGTACAGTAACGATCAAGAATTAAGGCGTAATGGCTCGGGCTATACTGACGAGTCTGTCGTTACTTACAAAAGAGTAACTGAAATTAACTCGCAAAATGACTACGGCTATGCCATCCTGGACTATCAAAGAGCTGTCGAGTTTGTCGTCTTGGATCCGCATAATACTTCGTTCAGGATTGATCCGAACGGATATCACCGCCCGCTGGACTATTTGGGCGAGGCGGACGCGGCTGATCAGGGCGAGGCAAGCGCAGAAGCGCAAAGCGACGTTGGGCTGGATCCGGGCACTGGTTTCGCCTGGATTGACCTTGGCGAACTGCATTATGACGATCATGGCGCCGAGGCAATCGCTACAACCCCAGAGGATGTCAACGCAGCCGACCAAAGCGCCGGCGAGCTTTTTCCGGACCAGGTTCCGGTCGGGAGTGACCCGGATGAAATCCAGGAGAGCACCAACGCGGTTGAAGTCGTTGTCACGACGAATAATGAGGCTGCCAGTGTAGCCGTTATAAGGTACACCGAGAAAAGCCCAGAGACGGTCTCTTTCCAGAACGATCCAGGCGACAAGCACGAAGACCTGAAAAAAAATGCGGATGCGATCGCGGCTTATGAAAAAGTGACCGAAATCAACCCAAAGAATGCGCGCGCCTGGCACACGCTGGGAAATCTCTACCGGACTTCAGGACGCTATCCCGAGGCCGCAGCCGCCTTCGAACAGGCTATTTCTCTCGACCCTGACAAAGAAGTGTTCCATTACCATTTGGGCCTTGTCCATGCGGCCCAAAAACACTACACTGACGCTATCCGCGCATTTCAAAAAGTCGTCGAATTGAATCCCGGATACAACCTTGCCCATAGCACATTGGCTGGATATTATCGCCGGCTGGGTCAAGAGAACGAAGCCAGGAAACACATTTCGATCGCCCTGCCAACCATGAAGGATGAAACGGAATATAACCGGGCATGTTTCGAGGCTATCTGCGGGAACGCAGATCAAGCCTTGGTCTTGCTCGGAGATGCGCTGGAGAAAAAGCAAACGAGTGTAGATTGGGTGCGCCGCGACCCCGATTTCGAATTCATCCATGATGACCCGCGCTTCAAGGCGCTGGTGGGATGATAATATAATATCAGAGATCCAAATAAAAACGTTGCGCACCTGAGACAGGTGCGCAACGTTTTATATGTTAAGAACGTCAGATGTAGGGCGGGTATCCTACCCGCCATGCCCGGCGGCAGATAAGATGCCTGTCCTACATCTGTTTCAAGATGTAGGGCGGGTATCTTACCCGTCACGCCCGGCAGCAGGTAAGATACTGCTTCAAGAAGGATATGGGGCAGCGTGAAGCAATGAAAGCGGGAAATAACGGGGATAGAGAACAGGATTTTTGTATTACCGGTATAATGATGCATGGCACTAGCCACGAGGCTCAGAAAACGCCATAATCAGCACGCCTGCCTGTTTCAGGTAGAATTTATCCCAATTCTCGCAAAAGGAGGCCGGGTCTATCAATGCCTGCCAAAGGTTGGATAGAAGTCAACGATCGGTATTGCAAGGGCTGCGAATTATGTATCAGCGCCTGCCCGCCCAAGGTAATCGAGCTGGATAAGGAACGCCTGACCACCAAAGGCTACTATCCAGCGCACATTTTCAAAGATGGCTGCACCGGCTGCGCGATCTGCGCCCTCGTCTGCCCGGATGCGGCCATCACGGTATACCGCGAAGTAACCAAAGCGCCCACCCCCGCGGCGGCATGAATTTAACCGCGGGGTGCGCGCATCGTCCCGATGTCCTTCGGGAGAGATCGCGGAGAAAAATCTTTTCTCTCTGCGTTCTCAGCGGTCTCTGCGGTAAATATTCTGGAGATAATTATGCCAAGAGAATTATGGAAAGGCAACGAAGCCATCGCCGAGGCGGCTGTCCGCGCCGGCCTGGAAGGCTATTTCGGCTATCCCATCACCCCTCAAAATGAAATCCTGGAATGGCTTTCTCAGCGCATGCCCGAATTGGGACGGGCGTTTGTGCAGGCCGAAAGTGAACTGGGCGCCATCAACATGGTCTATGGCGCGGCCTGCACCGGAGCGCGGGTGATGACCTCCTCCTCCAGTCCGGGCATCAGCCTGATGCAAGAAGGCATTTCGTACATCGCCGGGACCGAACTGCCCGTCGTGCTGATTGACGTGATGCGCGGCGGCCCCGGCCTCGGCAACATCGCACCCTCGCAAGGGGACTACAGCCAGATCGTGCACGGCGGCGGGCACGGCGACTATCATCCCATCGTGCTCGCCCCGGCCTCCATTCAGGAAGCCGTTGACCTGGTGCCGCTGGCCTTCGATCTGGCCGAGAAATATCTCAATATCGCCGTCATATTGATTGATGGCAGTATCGGCCAGATGATGGAGCCGGTCGAACTGCCCGAAATGCGCCCGGTGGTACGCAAGGACTACCCCTGGGCCACCAATGGCGCCCTCGGCCGCAAACGCCGGGTGCTATCTTCCATCTATCTCGAAGTGAGCATCGAAGAAGAAGTCAACCTGCGCCTGTTGAAACGCTGGGAAGAGATCCAGCAAAACGAAGTCCGCTTCAAGGAATATTATCTGGATGACGCCGAAATCGCCGTCATCGGTTTCGGGACCTCGGGCCGGATTGCGCTTTCAGCCGTCCGCGCCGCCCGCGCCCAGGGTATCAAGATCGGCCTGTTTCGTCCGATTTCGGTCAGCCCGTTCCCCGCCAGACAAATTGCAGAACTGGCCGGGCGCGTCAAGAGTATGCTGGTGGTCGAGATGAACGCCGGTCAGATGTTGAAGGATGTCCAACTGGCGGTCGGCAACCGCGCCCCGCTCGAGTTTTACGGGCGCCTGGGTGGCGTCGTCCCCTTCCCGGATGAAATCCTGGGCGAAATCCAGCGCATCGCCAAAGAGCCTCCCAGCCTGGGTGGTAATCCGGCCCAGCGCTGGCTGGCGCGGATGACCGCCCCGAAAAAATGAGAGGTGAACTATGAGCACCGTTGTTACCCCTGAGAATCTGGTTTATTCCCGCCCGGCAGCCTTCACCGATACCCCAACTCACTATTGCCCCGGCTGTACGCACGGCACGGCGCACCGCCTGATCGCTGAAGTGTTCGATGAAATGAAGATCGCCGATCGGGTCATTGGCGTAGCGCCGGTCGGTTGCGCGGTATTTGCTTACAACTATATGGATACCGATTTCGTCGAGGCCGCGCATGGACGCGCCCCGGCCATGGCCACCGGCATCAAGCGCGTCCTCCCCGACCGCATCGTCTTTACCTACCAGGGCGACGGCGACCTGGCCTCCATCGGTATGGGTGAAATTGTCCATGCAGCCGCGCGCGGCGAGAATATCAGCGTAATTTTTATCAATAATGCCATCTACGGCATGACCGGCGGGCAGATGGCGCCCACCACTCTGCCAGGTATGAAGACCACCTCCTCGCCCAGCGGCCGCGACGTGGAACTGCAGGGCTATCCCATCCGCATGGCCGAGATGCTCGCTACGCTGGAAGGCGCAGGCTACGTTGTCCGTCGCAGCCTGCACGATCCGAAGAACATCCGCCTGTCTAAAAAGGCCATCCGCACCGCCTTCGAAACGCAACTGCGCGGCCTGGGCTTTTCGATGGTCGAACTGCTCTCCACCTGCTCGACAGGCTGGGGCGTGTCGCCGGTCGAGTCGCTTGACTGGTTGGAGCAGCATATGATCCCGGCCTTTCCGCTCGGCGATTACAAGATTGCGCCGTCGGTCGCCGCGCTGAAGGTCTAGAGAGAAGAGAGAAGAGAGTAGTGGTATTGACTAATCTCTATTCTCCAATCTCTACTCTCAACCCTCTGAGAATGGAGATACAACATGCAGACTGAAATCCTTTTCGCAGGTTTTGGCGGCCAGGGCGTCATGTTCGCGGGACAGGTTCTGGCTTACGCGGCGATGGACAAGGGCAAGCAAGTGACGTGGATGCCATCCTATGGCCCAGAAATGCGCGGCGGCACGGCCAACTGCATCGTGGTCATCGCGGACGAGGAAATCGGTTCGCCGCTGGTGCAAAATCCGCCAGCAGCCGTCGTCATGAACCTGCCTTCTTTAGATAAGTACGAACCGCTCGTCAAGTCCGGCGGCGTGTTGATCGTCAATGCTTCGATGGTGGACCGCACCGCGCAACGCGACGACATTACCACGATCCTTATCCCCGCCAATGATATTGCCGAGGAAATCGGCGACAAACGCCTGGCAAACATGATTGCCATCGGCGCGCTGCTGGGATGCCTGGATATTCTGACGGTCAAAGATCTCGCCGCGGCGCTCGAGGCGCACATGCCCGGCCGCCACAAGCATTTGCTGCCCAAGAACTTCGAGGCCTTGCGCAAGGGCGCGGAGCATGCAAAGAAACAAAGAAGTAATCAGTAACCAGTTACCAGTAAACAACAATCCCCACTCTCCCCCGTCCAAACCGTTCGACTACGCTCCCTGGCCTAGCCCGCCAGGGCAGGCAGGGCGGACAGGGGAGGCGGCGTTAATGCTATAATCCTCCCAACTAATCCTGAATCTCTAATCTCTATTCTCTATTCTCTCCTATGAACTTCCTCATCACCGGCGCGGCCGGATTCCTCGGCTCCACCCTTGCCAATCAACTCGCCCGCGAAGGCCACCAGGTGCGCGGCATTGACGATTTGTCCACTGGCGATCCCCAGGCGCTCGCCGCGGATGTCCATTTCACGCGCGGGGATGTGAACGACCGTCCCAAGCTGTGGACCTTACTCCAGGAGGTGGACTGTGTCTATCATCTGGCGGCGCGCGTTTCTGTGCAAGAGTCGCTGCTCTACCCGAGGGAGTACAATGCCGTCAACGTGGGCGGGACCGTCAGCCTGATGGAGGCCATGCGGGATGTCGGTGTCCGCCGCGTTGTCCTGGCTTCCTCCGGCGCGATCTACGGTGAGCAGGAAACCCAGCCCCTGGATGAAAATCAGACGCCCAAGCCGCGCTCGCCTTACGCCGTCTCGAAACTGGCCGCGGAATACTACGTGCGGACGATCGGCGCATTGTGGGGAATCGAAACCGTTTGTCTGCGTATTTTCAACGCCTATGGCCCGGGCCAGCATCTGCCGCCCTCCCATCCGCCGGTGGTGCCATACTTCCTGCGCCAGGCCCTGCGGGGTGGAACCTTGGTCGTCCATAGCGAGGGGCAACAGACGCGCGACTATGTCTATGTGGAGGATGTCGTCGCAGCCATGCTGGCCGCTGCCACCGCGCCTAATCTCAACGGCCTGGTGATCAACGTAGGCAGTAATACAGAAACCAGCGTGCGCGAGCTGGTCAAGCTTGTTTTGGAAACCACCGGCAGCAAGACTAATGTGGTTTACAATCCCCAGACCGAGGGCGGAGTCTCGCGCATGTGCGCGGACCTGTCGCTGGCAGAGAAAAAACTGAATTACAAGTCTTCGATCTCATTGGAAGAAGGCTTACGGCTGACCTTGCAACGTGACGCCAGATTCAAGTCCTCCTGATGCAAAGCGTCACAGTGTCAGGTGTCAAGTGTCACTTTGCGCCCGACCTGGCACTTGATACCTGGCACGCGACACTCTATGACTTCTCACCTTCTCCCGATAGGCCTTCGGCAAGAATTTTACGCCAGACCAACCCTGACTGTCGCCCGCGAATTGCTCGGCGCGCGGCTGGTGCGGATTTTGGATGGCGTCCGGCTGGCCGGCATCATCACCGAAGCCGAGGCCTACATTGGTGAGGAGGATTTGGGCTGTCACGCGCACGCGGGAAAGACAAAGCGCAACGCGGTCATGTTCGCTCCGCCAGGACACGCTTACGTTTATTTCACTTACGGCATGCACTGGATGCTGAACGCAGTCACCGAAGCGGAAGGTTTTCCCGCGGCAGTCCTGATCCGCGCCATCTGGCCGGTGGAGGGCGTCGAAATCATCACCGCGCGGCGTAACGGACGGGATACCGGCGGCCCCGCCAGGTTGACCCAGGCCCTCGGCATAGACGGGGCGCTGAACGGCGTTGATTTGTGTGACCCGGCAACAGGTCTATGGATTGAAGCGGGTTTACCGGTCCCCGCTGAATCCGTTACGATTGGCCCGCGTGTGGGGTTATATACAGTGCCGGAGCCATGGAAGAGCAAGCCGTGGCGATTTACATTCAGAATGGAGGAGTTATGGGTCTGTTAGACGGTAAAACGGCTTTGATTTTCGGCCTCGCCAACGAACGCTCGATTGCCTGGGGCATCACGCAGGCCATGCACGCGCAAGGGGCAAAGATCGGCATCAGCTACGCCGGAGAGGCGCTGGAGCGGCGCGTGCGGCCGCTGGCCGCTTCGGTCGGGTGCACCTTTGTCGAGTCATGCGATGTCACGCAGGACGAGGATATCGCTGCCGTGGCCGCCAAGGTCGCCGATACTTTCGGGCAAATTGATATTCTGATCCACTCCATTGCCTTTGCCAACCGCGACGAACTAAACGGCCCGTTCTATGCCACCACGCGCGAAGGCTTCCGCCTGGCAATGGACATCAGCGTGTATTCGTTCATCGGGCTGGCACGCGCTTTTCAGCCGCTTATTCGTCCGGGCGGCGCCATGCTGGCCATGACCTATTACGGCGCGGAAAAGGTCGTGCCGCATTACAACATCATGGGTGTGGCAAAAGCCGCGCTGGAGGCGACCACCCGCTACCTGGCTTACGATTTCGGGCCGCAGGGTGTGCGCGTCAATGCCATCTCGGCCGGGCCAATCCGCACCCTGGCGGCGGCGGGTGTGAGCGGCTTCAAGGACATGTACCGCGCCTTCGCCGAGATGTCCCCGCTGCGCCAGAATGTGAGCATCGAGGACGTGGGCAACGCGGCGGTTTTTCTATGCTCGAACATGTCCGCCAAGACCACGGGGGAGGTGCTGTATGTGGATTCGGGCTATAACATCATGGGCGTGCCGGAGCCGCAGACGAAAGAGACTTGATCCACGAAGAACGCGAAGGGCACTAAGATGATAAAATAGGGCGCGAAGGTTAGCGCGCCCTATTATTTTTTTTGGATGATTCATGAAAATTCTAATTGAACCACATACGCTTGAACGTGCAGAGGAGCGTGTGCGAGCCTCTCAGAAATTGAGGCTGTATTGCATACCGGTTTTTCAATCCCGGCGCGTGGAAATCGTTTGGCTAAGGCGAGAGTTTATCCATTCAAGCAGGAAAGGCTTGGAAAGTATTACGAACAAAAGCGTGTTGAGGTTATTTACGTAGAAGAACAGGAAAGCATCGTAACAGTGACTGTGTATGTCTTTTACGGAGAATGGAAGGATTGAAATGCAGATCACATATAGTGTGAAAACCGATGTGTTGTATATGCGTCTCGATGAGCGAAAGCAGCCTGTCGTCAACCGCCGCGTATCCGATGATATTGTATTGGATATTGGTGAGGGCGATAAAATCATAGGCATCGAGATAATTGGTGCGTCAACACATCTCAATCTTCAAAATATCTTGCCCGTGGAAATAAAACTGGTGGCCGGGGTATCAGCCTGATGTTCAAACGTAATACACAACAAACCCAGCCCAGCACGGTACAGGCCGTTGAACGTATCACCTCGGTGCTGGGCGCGGGGGTAGTCTGGCAGGGCAGCATTAGCGGCTCGGGCGGCGTGCGCATCGAGGGCTCCTTCGAAGGGCAGGTCGCCATGCGCGGCATCCTGGTCGTCGGCGAGACCGGGCGCGTCACTTGCGAAAATATCCGCGCCAACACCGTCATCGTGGCCGGGGCGGTGCGCGGCAACATCACTGCCCAAAAGGTGGAGATCCGCGCCACCGGTCGCATCTGGGGGGACGTGGTCACCGTCTCCTTCGCCACCGAAGAGGGCGCCTTCCTGCGCGGCCAGATTCGCATGGAAGACGCGGTCGAGCTGGATTTGGGGCCAGAGTCCAGTGATCAGTCTTCAGTCACCAGTGATCAGTCCGCTGTTCCTCAGAATTGACCACTAATCACTGAACTTCGGTTGTTCTTTCAAGATAGAGGAGAGCCATGATGCAAACCATCTATCAAGTTGACGCCTTCGCCGACAAACCCTTTGCCGGCAACCCGGCGGGGGTGTGCCTCCTGCCGGAGGCGGCGAGCGACGAGTGGATGCGCAACGTCGCCCGCGAGATGAATCTTTCCGAGACGGCGTTTCTCGTAAAACAGGCGGATGGTTTCAACCTGCGCTGGTTTACCCCGGCGGTGGAGGTGGATTTGTGCGGGCACGCTACCCTGGCCAGCGCCCACATCCTATGGGAGACTGGAACACTGGATGCCGGCGAGCAAGCGCGATTCCACACCCGCAGCGGGCTGCTGACCGCAAACCGCATTGGAGATTGGATCGAGATGGATTTCCCTGCCAAGATGGAGCAACCTGCCGAAGCCCCCGCCGACCTGGCCGAGGCGCTGGGCGTAACGCCGAAATACGTCGGCAAGAATGTCTTCGACTACCTGGT
This sequence comes from Anaerolineales bacterium, assembly GCA_030018695.1. Classification (GTDB taxonomy): domain Bacteria; phylum Chloroflexota; class Anaerolineae; order Anaerolineales; family Villigracilaceae; genus CG2-30-58-95. The sequence goes on along the minus strand of JASEHI010000027.1, from coordinate 18,890 downwards.
GGAAGTCGAAAATGAGGCGGTTGTGCGCGGCCTGGAGCCTGACTTCACCCGGCTGGGCAGACTGCCCGTGCGCGGCGTCATCGTCACCAGCCGTTCCGCCTCACCGGAATTCGACTTCGTCTCGCGTTTTTTCGCGCCCGGCGCGGGCGTCAATGAAGACCCGGTGACAGGCTCGGCGCACTGCGCTCTGGCTCCATTTTGGGGCAAGCGCCTGGGCAAGACCGAGCTGACCGCCTACCAGGCCTCAACGCGCGGTGGGGTGCTGCGCCTACGCCTGGCGGGCGACCGTGTGCTCATCGGCGGGCAGGCGGTAACGGTGATGCTTTGTGAGCTTGCCCTGAGCTGGTATCCTGAGCTTGTCGAAGGGTTGAAGAACCTGCAATGACCATACGCAATACGCACCGCAAAGTCGCCCAGGAATTCGGCTTGAAAGTCAGCGAAGATTCTTGCGAAGCGCGGAGGGCTGGATGCACAGCATCGGGAAAAACACCCTGATGAATACCGCCAATTACCCCCCTCCCCGTCAGCCCGGAATAGCCATCCATGCCAGCCTCATTCTAACGCTGGCAGTTATCTCGGCGTTGGCTGCATGGCGCGCCTTCGAATCTGAGGTTGGCTTGAATTTGACCCTCTCCGTCCTGCTCGCCGTGGCGGCCTTCATTCCATTACCCATCCTTGCTTACCGGTTGTCTGCCCTGATGCGCGCCAACTACAGCCTGGATCGAGATACACTCGCATTGAAATGGGGGTTACGCGTTGAACGAATCCCGGTCTCGGACGTGGAATGGGTGCGCCCGATCGCGGAGCTGACCCCGCCCCTGCCGTTGCCCTGGTTGCGCCTGCCCGGTTCCTTGCTCGGCGTAAGGCATCACCCGGATTTTGGGCCGGTGGAATTCCTGGCGTCCAACAAGAAAAAAATACTCCTGGTCGCCACAGCCCGGCGCGTCTTCGCCATCTCACCCAATAACCCGGCCGCCTTCGTCCAGGATTTCCAACGCGCCATCGAAATGGGCAGTCTGGAGGCCGCTCCGGCGCAGTCGCTCTACCCGACCTTCGTCATCGCACGCGCCTGGGAAAGCACACTGGCGCGCTATTTCTGGCTGGCAGGGTTATTCCTGAACATTGGCTTGTCCATCTGGGTCAGCCTGCTCATCCCGGCCCTACCGCGTGTATCTTTGGGCTTTCAGCCTTCCGGAGCGCCGCTCGAACCGGTTGCCGGTGTTCGGCTGATCCTGCTGCCAATCCTCAGCCTCTTCTTCTTCATCATCAGTTGGCTCAGCGGATTGTATTTCTACCGCCGCGAGGGCCAGCGGGCGTTGGCTTTTATCCTCTGGGCTGCCAGCGCCCTGACCGCCTTGCTCTTCCTGTTGGCCGTGCTGTTCGCCGTCACGACCCCAATCTAACCACTTTTTACGTCGAACGTTTCGCGTTTTACGTTTTACATTTTACGTTTTACGTTTCCCCCTCACCCATCACGCAAAACCTACCAGGATTCATCCATGCCCCAACTTCTCTTCGGTTTCCTCCTCGCCCTCATCATCGCCTTTCTAGCCTACCGCGCCCACAGCCTGAGCCGCAGCGGAGCTTACGCCGCCGTGCTGATCGGCACGCTGATCTTCGGTTTGGGTGGCTGGCAATGGGCAATCATCCTGCTGACCTTCTTCATTTCCTCCAGTGCGTTGACGCGTTCCTTTCGCAAGCGAAAACTGGCTCTAAACGAGAAATTCGAGAAGAGCGGGCAGCGCGACGCCGCCCAGGTGCTTGCCAACGGCGCAGTCGCCTCCTTGTTTGCCGGGCTGCATTTTTTCTTCCCTCAAGCAAACTGGCCCTGGCTGGCCTTCGCGGCTTCCATGGCGGCGGTCAACGCCGACACCTGGGCGACCGAACTGGGCGTATTGAACCCGACCCCGCCGCGCCTGATCACCAACGGCAAGGCCGTGGACAGAGGCACTTCGGGCGCCATCTCGCTTTATGGGACGCTCTCCGCCCTGGCCGGCGCGGCGCTCGTCGCCATCCTCGCCGCTGCCCTCAGTCCATACAACAACCCATCACTTATCACTTATTACTTTTTACTCATCACCCTGGCTGGAATTACCGGCGCTCTCTTCGACTCCCTGCTCGGCGCCAGCGTGCAGGCCATCTACCGTTGCCCGCAATGTGACAAGGAGACCGAGCGTCACCCCATCCACACCTGCGGGGCGCAGACGACCCAAATCCGCGGCTGGAAGCGGCTGAATAATGACATGGTCAATTTAGCCTGTGCGCTGATGGGGGTAGTTGTGATGATGTTGCTAATAGCGGCATATTATTCTGCATCGTTGTGCTTACTCCCGTAGTTTCAGAAAGTACCGCGAGTTCTGTCCGCCCAAAATCCCAAGAATAGCATATAATCGCCATACCCTGAGGACGCAACTTGGCATCTGTCCAATGATGTCCAGGGGAAAAATCAAATCAATCATTCAAAAGGAGTAAACCATGCCACTGAAAGAAAAAGATATCGAAGACGAAGAGATTGACGCACTGGTGACTGTGGAAGAAACCGCCTAAGGGGTCGTGCTTCGCGAAGCCACCTTCTCAGCCCCTGGAAACCCTTCGGGTTGGCGTCCGCAAGTCGGTTAAAACCGACTTCCACGAACTGAGGCAGGATTTTAATCCGACTACTACTGCTACCAGAAGACTTCCGAAGTCTTGGGGACTTCGGAAGTCTCGCGTTTGAAGCCTGAGGGAGGTTGTTTCATCCCATTATATGTGCGCTCAAGATTCTTACGCCGATCAAAATCAATAGGGTGTGTTTCATTTCAGTTGACACAACCGTCCCGAAGGTTTTGAAAGACGGCTAAATTGGTTCAATTCAACCTTCGGGACGTTCTTTCTTTCAACTCATTTGAAACACACCCAAATCAATACAATTCCCCCTGCAATTTCCATCCTCTTCCCAAATTTACCCCCCAGATGCTCCAATATCGGGTGCGCAGTCCCCTCCGAGCGTCACTGATCACTGAACTACGCCTGCCAAACTTTGAAGTCCTTCAAGCTCGACCCGCCAATGAATTCACGCAGGATCGAATTATCGGGGATCAAATCCGTTTCGACCGGCAAGAACCATTCCAGGAATGCCAGCAGGCGTTTGGCTTCGATATATTCCGGCGTGCCGTGCGGCGCCTGGCGCAGCAACGGCTCGGCGAGTGGTCCCAGGACGGAAAGTTCGTAAACCAGCGCCGAGTTGAACATTACATCCGCATTTTCCTGGTAGGGGAAGATATTGCGCCCTTCGCCACGCGTCACCGACTCCCAGCGGCTGATGGTCTGTTGGGCGCTGTAGCCGCGCTCGCGCACATCCCGGACGATGCGATGGATCAGGCGCGTGTCGGTGGTCGAGACGCGGTTGTGGCGGTCGAGGTTGAGCTGCGTCAGGCATGAGACGTAGATCCGGAAGGCGCGGCCGGCCAGAGGTGCGGGAAGCAGGCGGGGGTTCAGGCCGTGAATCCCCTCCATAATAATGAGCTGGTCGGGACGCAGTTGAATAACGTCGCCAGGTTCCTGTTTCCCGGTTTTGAAATTATAGTGCGGCAACTGGACAAGCTCCCCGGCGATGAGACGCTGCAAATGATCCCCCAGCCGGCCCAGGTCAAGGGCTTCGAGCGCCTCGAAATCGTACTGGCCATGCGCGTCAATCGGGTTCTTCTCGCGGTCTATGAAATAATTATCCAATTCCAGGGCAAAAGGCGAAATGCCAAGCGCGAGAAGCTGGACGGCCAGTCGCCGGGAGAAAGTAGTCTTGCCGGAAGACGACGGGCCGGAAATGAGGATGAGGCGGGCTTGCTCGTGGCGACCGGCAATCTGGCTGGCGATGGAAGCGATGTTCTGCTCGTGGAGCGCCTCAGAGACGAGGATAATCTCACGGATGCGGCCGGCCTGGATGGCATCGTTCAATGCGCCGACGCTGTCAATGCCCAGGCGCTCCAGCCACTGACCGTACTGGCGAAATGCAGCCAGCAGTTTTGGGTACTCAGGCATCGGCTTTAGCTCAGTCGGCGCGCTGCGTTGCGGGAAGCGCAAGGTGAAACCGCCGTTGGCCGGGATCAAGTTGAACCAGCGCAAGTAACCCGTGGACGGCACCATGTAACCGTGGTGGTAATCGAGGTGATCGCCCAGGCGGTATAGCGTGACGTAATCCTTGCGCCGGTGGGCGAGCAAGCGAACCTTGTCAGGATAATTCCGCTTTTTAAAGTACTCGATACTCTCGGCCAGCGGGAGCGTCTGCCGCTCGAAGGGCAAATCTTGCTTGATGAGGTTGCGCATGTGCGCTTCGAGTTTTGTCAACTCCTCGGCGGTTAGCGGCGGGCGCTCACTGGCATGACAATAGTAGCCGCCCGAGGCGACGGAATGATCAATCAACAGTTTGGCATCCGGGAAGAGGTCGGCGAACGAGACTTCGAGCAGGAAGGTAAGCGAACGGCGGTAGATGCGCGCCCCGTCCGCGTCGGCCATGCTGACCGCGGCCAATTTGGAATCCATCTGGATCGGATAGGTCAATTCGCGCAGTTCGCCGTTGACGATCGCGGCGACAACCGGCGCGGGCAGGGACCCGGCAACTGCTTGCAAAAACTCGCCCGCGCTCGCTCCGCGTGGCCCTGAAAGGACGCGGCCATCCGGGAGGTGGACTTCCACCGTATCGCGGGGTTGAACTGATCGAATAGGAGGTTGCTTGGTCATAATAGGCCTTTCGAGAGGGAAGCGTATTTTATCACCGTTCGCCCCCTCTATTGATCAGGTTCTCTGGGATTTGCCGTGATAGACCACCACGTATGCTGGTAAGGCGTAGGACAAATTGGCAATTTGTCCTAAATTTGCCGCCTAATCATGGCAAATCCCAATGAGACCCAATTATTACACCAGAGCAAGTAATTTTTGGGGCTGGCGGGAGAACTCGGCCAGCGGAATCTCGCCGCGCGTCATGGCGAGCAGTGTATCGTTGAGGGCGCGGTTCACCGGCGTCGGGATGCCGTACTTCTCAGCATAGCGCACCACTGCGCCATTGAGCCAATCCGCTTCGCTCTTGCCACGACCGGAATGCAGGTCAATGTGGAACGAGGGCATCTTCCCGCCGCGCCCGCCGCCGACAGCTTTGACCAGCAGCGGACGGGCGACAAAAGCTGGCAACCGCGCCGCCAGCGCCAGGGCGCGCACCGGCGTTCCAGGCAAGTCCACAGCCCGGATACCCTGGGCGGCCATCACGTCCAGCGTCTCGCGCAGCATCTGCATTTCCAGGCGATAAAGACCAGGGTGAGCAAAAACTTCCGCAGGGGTCATATCCAGAATCGCAGACGTGGCATTTCCCAGCAGATTGGTCAGCATTTTCGACCACTTCATGTCGGCTGCACGCGGGTAGAGGCGGGCGTTCAGCCCGGCCTCATCCAGCGCGGCAACCAATTTCTCGGAGAGCGGCTGCCCGGCTGCCCTTCGACCCTGCTCAGGGCAAGCCACGCCCACCCCGCGCAATCGCTCCAGCACAATATCCCCAGCCGCTCGGCGGCCAATGGACGATGTGACCGTACCGGCAATCACCCTATCTTCGCCCAGTGCAGCCGCGAGGGCCGGTTCGTTATCCACGCCGTTTTGGAGGCAGAGAACCGGTGGCATCTGTTCAATGTAAGGCTTCATTCCATCCAAGGCTGCGCTGGTATCGAAGGATTTGAGGGCGAAGATTGCCACATCAAACGAACCTTGCTCAAGCGCCTTTTGCAGAGAAGAAACGCAGGAGAAGGATGAAGGCGGAAGGATGAAGGATGAATCTTCATCCTTCATCCTTCCGCCTTTTGCCTTTAGGTCGAGCCGCAGCCCTCGTTTCCGCAATTCCTCGGCTACTTTGGGTTGCTCGACAAAGGTAACGCGCTGCCCGGCCAGCGCCAGCGAGCCACCGATATATGTACCAATTGCCCCAGCGCCAAATACCAGAAACTTCATCTCTCATCCTTCCATTAGTTGTAATCGTAGGGCGGGTATCTTACCCGCCGCATCTGCTGGCAGGTTAGAAACCTGCCCTACATTCGGCTTGGCGCTATGGCAGTGAAAGTACATGGTTTTACGTAAATTAATTAGAGAATTGAAGCATCCGCCAGTTGTGATGCTCCGGTTCATAACTGAACAGAGCATAAGTTGTGTTGTGGAACATGAAACGCGGTCCGCTGGAATCCGCCTGTGGATGAATATTCAGCATAGCGTACATAGCCATGTTGAGTACTCCGCCATGGGCTACGATCAGGAAACGTCCGGGTTGCCGGTCAAGTATTTTTTGTATCGCCCTTCCGGCGCGCAAATACAATTCCCAGCGGCTCTCGCCGGTCTTGCCAAACCGCGTGTAAGGCGTTATGAAAGCGGGTCGCGGGGCAACCTGTGCGACCTGATCGTCCGTCAAACCGGCGAGCAGGCCGTTGTTGATTTCCATCCAGTCTGCATCAAATTCAAGCGGCACGTTCAAGGCCTGCGTGACGATTTCCGCCGTTTGAGCGGCGCGCAAGAGCGGGCTGGAAATACATTGCTCGAAGGTAACACCTTCCGCCAGCCACTTGTCCGCCAACGCCTGCGCCTGGGCGCGGCCCTTCTCGGTCAGGGGAAAGTCAGCCTGGCCCTGGAAGCGGTCTTCGGCATTGCCGACCGACTCGCCGTGGCGGAGGAAGGCGATGGAGTAGGCAAGGGGATATGAGTCAGAGGCGGTCATAAGGCAACGATCCTGCAATAAGGATTTGGAAATCAATTTTTATTTCTAGCGCACGCGCCGCTTCCACTCTTCCTTCAACTGCAACTGTCGGGGGCTTTCACCGGATACCAGCGCCAGGAAGTCGGTCAACAGGCGATTGAACCTGGCGCTTTCGTCCAACATCGGGAAGTGACCGGATTGCTTCAGGACGACCTGGTGGAAGTGCGCTGGCAGTGATTCCAGACGGTCATTATCCGGTGCAGTGATAACCAGATCGTTCTGCCCATGCACGAGCAGGCAGGGTATGCTCATCCGCTTTAGCATTGGCGTGAAACCGTCGCCGTTGAGGCCTTTCAGCGAGGCGAGGATCGCCTGGGGGTCGGCCTTGGGCGCGTCGCTGCGCGCTGGTTCGGTGACGGCGTTCTTTTCGAGCAGCCAGTCCGTCAGGTCAGCGGGAGAAGCTGTTCCCAGCCGGGAGTGGACGGCCGAGATATCCAGCGGGCAATCCACAAGCATGAGACGATTAACCGTTTCGGGGAAATAGTGGCTGAACAGGATGGATATCAGCCCGCCCAGGCCATGTCCAATCAGGGCAACTTTGGCAATCCCCAATCTCTGCAGGAAACTTTCGAGCAGGGCAGCTTGTTGCTCGAGGGTATAGCGTTCGGGATCCCGGCTTGTGTTGCCAAAACCCCATAAGTCGAGCGCATAAGCGCGAAAGGAGACCGAGGTGGTCTGCATGGCCGGTAACCAATACCGCCACGAGCCAACCCAGCCATGCAGGAAGATGACCGGACGCCCGCGTCCAAGCACCTCGTAATGTATGATCCTTTCGTCGAGGTAAAGCGCACTCATCTTTGCCTAAATTTCGGTAAATAAACTCTCTACCGTCCACTATTTTTAACGCGAATGCCGCGAATGGGCGAATGACGCGAATTTTCCTAAATGCATTCGCGAAATTCGCTTTTTCGCGTCATTCGCGTTTCAATAGTGACTCCGCTTGAAAACGTGTCCGATAGCAAGCATATAAAATCATTACTTATGCTCTGCGAGCACGGCCTGAATACGGGCAGACAACTGGTCGGGCACGAAGGGCTTCAATAAATACTCAACCGCGCCAGCCTGCAAACCGGCCTGGATTTCAGATTCTTGTCCTTTGGCTGAGAGGAATATGACGGGAATGTTCCTGGTTTTTTCATCAGCTTTAATGGCTGCGCAGGCCTCGTATCCGGTCTTGCGCGGCATGCGCACATCCAAAAGGATCAAATCCGGCATCTCCTGCCGGGCAAGTTGAATGACTTCCTCTCCGTTACTCGCCGCGACCACCTCATAGCCGGAGAAGCGCAGGGTGAAAATGATCAGATCACGGATGTCGCGTTCGTCTTCTGCAATGAGTATCTTTGCCATGCTGTCACTCCTTAGCTTGATATAAGGGCAATGTAAAGGAGAAAGTGCTTCCCTCGCCTGGCGCCCCGGTACTTGTTATCCAGATGCGGCCTTTGTGCATGTTCACCAATTGTTTGACAATGGACAGGCCGAGACCTGTACCCGGTGTGGCCAACACCAGCGGATCCTCGCCCCGGAAAAAGCGCTCAAAGACGCGATCTTGGAGCGCTGGCAGGATACCAATGCCGTTATCCACCACATCCACCTGTACTTCGCCGTCCACCGTTTGCAGGCGAATAGAGATACGGCCATTTTCAGGGGTGTAATGGAGAGCGTTATCCACCAGGTTGCCCAGGATCTGGTGGACGCGCTCCAGGTCACCGTAAACACGCGGTAGGTCTGGCGGCGCGTCAAGACTGAGACCCATCGGTTTGTTCTCCGTTTGTGAGCGGTGCAGCGCCTCAACCATCACATCCTCGACGACCTCGCGCAGGTCAATCGGTTGGAGCGAGAGTGAGACACGCCCGACCTCGATCCGGGAGATATCGAGCAGGTCATTGACTAGAATGTTGAGACGCTCGGTGCTGCTGCGAACAATTTCCAGGAAGTGCGTCTGCTTCTCGTCCAATGTGCCGCTGGCGCCCATCAGGAGCAGATCCACATATCCCTTGATGGAAGTCATCGGCGTGCGCAATTCGTGGCTGACAGTGGCGACAAACTCAGATTTCAACCGATCCACCTCGACCTCATGGGTGATATCGCGGAAGATGGATACTGTTCCCAGGAACTCATCGTGCCAGATAACAGGCGCTAAGTGTACCAGAACAACGCTCCCGTTCTCGAGGATCAGTTGCTCGGCATAGGTATCACCTTGATGATAGCTGGTCGGGTCTTCGGACCAGGAACGAATTGTGTGCGTCCAGGTCTGGGTCGTCTTGCCGAACATGCCGCCGAAGTTTTCCAGCGATTGACCGACGGTCATTTCTGCCTGCAAGCCCAGGATTCGCTTCGTGGATGAATTGATAAAGTTGATCTCGTTATTCGCATCGGTTACCAGAACGCCATCCGCGACGGCCTCCAGGATGGCCTGCTGGCGGCTGGCCTCAACCTGCTGGCTGCGCAGCATATTACCCAGGTGTTCGGCCTGGTCGCGGATCAGCCCATACAATTGGGCGTTGTTGATCGCAACTGCCACCTGGCTGCCGATAGCCTGCACCAGTTGCATGTTTTCAGGTGTAAAGTAAGCAACGTGACGATGGAAAGCCATGATGACCCCGATCACTTCCTCTCCCACCACCAGCGGTGCAGCGATCACGCTGCGCTGATAAGAGGATTTGAGCGGCAATTCTACCCAGCGGGTATCCTTGCGCACATCGCTGATCAAGACCGCCTCGCGGTTCTTGATCACCCATCCGGCTACTCCCTCATCAATTTTCAACGCGGTGGGTTTTGTAAGGCCAGACGTGCGGGGCATCTTGTAACCATATCCGGCGCGGTAATGGATCGAGTTGTCTTCAGCGTTGAGCAGCAGAACGCTGCCCTGCTGCGCGCCAGTGACTTCGTTGAGCAGGGCCAGGGTGCGGTTAAGCGTTTGGTTCAGATCCAGGCTGGCTGAAACCTCGCTCAGAACGCGCAGCAGGGTCTCGGTATTGTGTTTCTCGCGCGCCAATTCCGCGGTGCGTTCGGCGACGCGCTGCTCGAGCCTGTCAGCCAGGCGGCGCGTTTCAGCAAATAAGCGCACATTTTCCAGCGAAAGGGCTACCTGCCGGGTCAGAGCGAGCAGCAGGGTTTCGTCCTCAGCTGTGAAGGCGGCGGAGGTGTTGAAGTTGTCCAGCACCAGCACACCCAGGGCGCGCTCGCCGGCCTGGATGGGCAGCAGCAGGCTGGAGACCGGCAGTCGCCCCGCGCTGGCTTCACGGTAGCGGAGCAGTTTTTCTGCCGGAAGTTTGTAATCGCGGGCAAAGTCAACCTCAGCCACGCGGCGCGGCTGTTTTTGTTGAAACGTCTGACCCGGCAGCGCCTCGCCGAGGCGGTAAGTGATCTTCATCAGGCTGTCATTGTTGGCGTAGTTCTGCGCCACTCTTGGAACCAAAACAGATTCCTGTTCGTTCCAGAGCAGAACAGCGCCGGCATGGGCATTGGCGACGACGCGCAGGGCGTTATCCAGGAGGGTGGCGAGAATGCCATCCGCATCCAGGCCGCTCAGTTGACGGCTAAAGTCGAGTAAAAGGTTAACTTCGCGTAGCCGGTCACGGGTCAGGTTGAGCAAGCGTATATTTTGCAGAATAGTGGAGACCTGGCGGGCGATCTGGAAATATATACCCCGGTCTTCATCGCTCAAGGCGGGTAACGGCTCGAGATCGAGCGCCAGGATGGCGGCCACCGGTTCGTTATCCAGCAAAATGGGTAAGCAAACAAAGCCTTTGGCGCGCAGGCTGGTCAGCAAGGGGGTATCCTGCCAGGTATCGTCTTCCTCCAGGTTCATGACCAGGAGGGCCTCGCCAGTCTGCAGACAGTGGCGCAGGGGGTTGCGCTGGCCGAAGAGCGCCTCCACGTTGACGCCCGGCGGAACGCTGCCCAGGATTTGTACCAGCCGCGGCCCTTCGCTTGTCTTCTCGGCGACAATGGAAATGCTCATCGCCAAACGGGTGAGCATCTCCCGGCCCAAGGCCAGCAAAGCCGACTGTGCGTCCACCTGACGATGGATACTTTCGATGATCTCCATACCAGCGCGGATGCGGCTGGCGCGCCGTTCCAGATTGCGGATGGCGATCATCTGCTCCAGGTCCTTGTGCAAGAAAAGAGGGAGATGGCTCTGGCTGGCTGAAAGGAGCTGCTCCTGGCGCTTCAAGCTGCTTGCCAGGGTCTCGACCTGGGCGCTGTAACCCGATAAAAGCCGGCTGCTCTGAATGGTCAAGGCAACCTGGGCGGCGAAAGTCTCGACTGTTTCCAATGCGGCCGGGTCTGGTCGCAAGCCATCGCGGGGCGCAGCCAGGCTGATCAAGCCGATTGGCTTGCCCTGGGAATCGTGCAGGGGGAAGATAAGTGCATCATCTGGATGCCAGGCATTGGGCGAATGTGTGGTTTGTTCAGCCAGCAGGGTCGAAAATTCGATCTCCGCGGAGACGACCGGCGACTGGTCGTGCGGGATGAAATATGCCTTACCAACCCTGAACTCCGGGCGGAGCAATCGCTCCAGTTCAAACCAGGGCTGTTGGTGCGCCTTGAGCTTTTTCAAGGTCTCGGGCGGGATGCCCACCCCGGTGATCCGGCGTTGCAAGCCAGTCTCTGCTTCGATTATGCTGATCAGCACCATCTGGAAGGGGGTGGCTTCCTGGATCGCGCCTGCCAGCGATTCAAGCGACGCTTCGAGCGGTCCTTCCGCAGGCAGATTGCGTGTCGTCTCGAATAGTTTCGCCAGGCTGTCGGCGCGGCGGCGAAGCAACTCGCTCTGCCGCCGCTGTTCCTGCGCGCGCAGGATATTGTCGCGCGCGATGGCTGTTTGAACCGCCAGCGATTGGATGATCTCGACGGCGGTTTCGTCAAAATGGTCGGGCGACCTGGAGTGCAGGTGAATCAAGCCGCTCGTTTTTTCCTGATATGCGACCGGGACGATCAATGCGGATTGTATCCCGTCATGCGCGGGAGGGTATTCACTCTGGCTGAAATTGGAGACGAGGATCGGTTTGCCGTGTTCGAGCATGGCCTTCTCGAGCGGCAGCAGCCTGTCGCCGGGGGCCTCGCCCGCATAGCTGGTGATGCGCGGCTCGGCGCCAGCATGAACATTTTCATCAATTAGGAGGATCTCGCCGCAATCGGCGTGCGTCGTCCGCAGGCACTCGTCATATACCACCTGAAGGATGCGATCCAATTCCAGGGCGCTGTTCAACTCACGGCTGATGCGATTCAAGGCGGTCAGGTGGTCAATCCGCCGGCGCAGACTCTCGTCGGTTTGCGCCATCAGGGTCGCGCCTTCCACCGCCACCGCTAATTGGCTGGCGGCTGTGGATACCACCTGCAGGTCGTAATTATCGAAGAAATGTAACTTCCGGCTGCCGATCATCAGCTCGCCGATGCCGCGTTCTTGCACCACCAAAGGGACGACCATGCATGATTCAACGCCTAATTTTTCGATCAGCGGACGGTAGACAGCCAGCACGCGTTTGTCTTTCGAGAGATGGCCGGAGAGGAACGCCCGCCGGCTGCCGAAGACCGTTGAGCGCAGTTGCGGCTCATCCACGAAAAGGCGGGAAAGCGGCTCGGCAATCTCAGATGAAACGCCCCATAGCGATCCTACGTGCAGGCGCAGGACGCCGCTCGGTTCTTCGAGCAGAAAGACCGCCGCCATGTCCGCCTGGAGCAGGCGAGCCAGTACCTGGAGGGCGTAACGCAGCACCTCGTCCAGGTTCGCTGAAGAGCTGGCCAGGCTGGCAATCCGCCAAAGAGCCTCGGAGCGCAAGGCGCGTTGGCGGGACTGTTGTACCAGGGTGACGTTGTCAATGATCGCCGCGGCCTGGTTGGCGACGATATTCAACCGGCGGATTTCCTGGTTAGAGAAAGGCGTCTCTGGCTGACGGTGGTTGGAGGCTTGCAAATAACCGAGTGAACGTCCGGCCGAGACGAGTGGCACGAGGACCGTTTCGCGCATGCTGGCGGCGCGGGCAAGATCCTGGAAGCCCAGTTCGCGCCATCTTTCGTCCTCGGCGGCATTCTGGGTCGCCAGCAGATCTTGTTTCAGCAAGTATCCTTCCGCCGGGCTGTCTGTAGGGATCGGGACACGGTAGAGTTCGATGAATTGGGCTGGCAGGCCAATGAATGGCGCCTGGGCTTCTAAAGCCAGGCGGTTTTCGTTGTAGATCAAAAACCCAAGGATCTCGACCTCGAAAAGCGGCGCGATGCTTTGCACCAGTTGCCCGAAAAGTTCTTTTAGCTCGCGCGCCGAGCTGATCGCCCGGGCCAGATCCGCCAACCCGCCTGATTCTGCTGTTTGCTGATGCTCCGCTTCGAGGATGACAGCATTCCGGATAGCCGTGCAGGCCTGCCCGGCAATGAATTGCAGAATTTCCAGGTCTGTGGAGGTGTAGGACTCGTCAGTGGTCAGCCCAGCCTCCAGCGTACCAGTCAACTCTCCGCCGGCCAATAGCGGCAGGCCGATATACGACCGGATTGGCTTCATCTGCCCTTGTGTCTGGCAGGGTATTTCGGCGTATGTCTGGCAATCGGGGATGAAGAAGGCCTGGCGCTTTTCGACTAGATGAGCCGTGTAGCCAGCCGGAAGCAGCGAGATGTCGGTTTCGAGGCGGCGTTCACCCCCGGGGCCCGGGCGGAGGTAGTATGGAAGGAGTCGCCCTTCTTCCGCGTTCCAGACCTTGATCTCCAGCAGGTCGGCCGGGATCAGTCGTTCCACGTTCTCCAGGATGGCTTTCAGGGTGGCCGGGAGGCCCGATTTGGCGGCGACAGCCTGGCTGAATTCGGTTAAAATTCCAAGCATTGGGCCGTAAGTATCTTCGCCTTCAGCCGCCAGGCTGGAAGGCAGGTTCGGCCGCTGGAGTGAGACAAGCATGGCTGGCGGCTGGCCGGGGAGCTGATAAGAGACGCCCTCCAGCGGTCGCCCGTTGAGAGAAAAGCGGGCCCACCCCTCGGCCGCGCACAGTTTCAATAGGTCTTCGCCGGGTTGAATACGCCGCGCCAGCGCCTCCAGGTTAGGCTGTTCCTCCTGGCGTAACTCGAACCACCCCTGCGCGGTCGGGTTTACATACTCCACTCTCCCGCCTGAACGCACTACCAGAATGGCATGATTGTGTAACGGCAGGTCTACCGCCACAGGCAGGCGGGCGGTTGAGGCTTGGGGAGGGCGCAGCCTGGGGAGGAAGCGCAGTAAAGCCCCGACCAGGAGAACGAAGACCAGCCCGGTCAGGAGCAAGCCAATCCCCAGGAGCGCCGACTGCCCTGGTAACATCTAAAACGCTATCCTTTGGATACGTTGCCAGCCGTATCTTGTCTGCGCATCTCGGCCGCCGCTTCGGTGATCTCGCGAATGTCGGCGAAGGGTTGCATTTTGGGCGTGACGACGCCAATCGCCAATTTCATCAGCGGGGTATTTTCCATCCGGCCATCCGGGGTGGCGGCCATGATGTAGCCTTGCTGCCGATCCATGAAGTTGTAATGGGTCTGCGCTTTTTCGCCAAAACGTTCCATGAGCCGCCGACGGATGTTCGCCGCGGAGTTCTCGCTGGTTACGATGATAAAGTTATCGCCGCCCGTGTGGCCGATAAAATCGCCTGGCGAGCCAAGTTCATCCACCACCTCGCCGATGAGCATGGCTGTAAAGCGAAGGAGGTCGTCTCCGGCGATGAAGCCATATACTTCTTTGAATTGATCGAAATAATTGATCCGGATGTCCATGTAGGCCCACCCGTCGGCGCGGATCGTGCGGCGGAGCTGTTCCTCGATCAACTGGCCAGCGGGGAGGCCGGAACACGGGTCGGTCAGACTTTCACGTTCAGAGCGGCGGATGGCGCCCTGGACACGCAGTTTGAGTTCTTCGATGTCGAACGGCTTGGTGATGTAGTCATCTGCGCCCAATTCCAGCCCTTGCAGACGGTCGCTGCGCTCGCCCTTCTGGGTGAGAAAGATGACCGGGATGTGGCTGGTGCGCGTGTTGGTGCGCAGGGTGCGGCATACTTCATAGCCGTCAATATCCGGCAACATAATGTCCAGCACGATCAGATGCGGCAGCACCTGGCGCGTTTTTTCGAGCGCATCGGCGCCGCGCCAAGCCACATCCACGTCGAATCCCAGGCCGGTGAAATAGATTTTCAGCATGTTCGAGATGTCGGCGTCATCTTCGACGATCAACAGGCGTTCTTTTCCCATGTCAGCCTCCTACCTACCAGGATACCAAATCCGACTCTCCGCGGCGGGGATATAAGCGCACATGACGGCTGCCTTCTTCAAGTCCATGGTGGTCGCTATCTTCATACTGGATGTCGTGGTCTATCACGCGGGTTCCTTCTCGTGCGATCAGGACGACATCCGATTCGATGGTGCGCGCCGGATAGATGAGCATCCCCGCCCCAATCCGACAGTTATGCCCCACGCAGCCGCCCAGCACTGGACGGTTGGCGTTTGCCAGCTTATCGCTACCGTCCCGGGCGCGGATGGGCTTGGGGATCAAATTATAATCTGTAAACGTTGTTCCCGCGCCGATGAAGGTATTTCGCCCGATGACACACATCTGCAAGCAGGTGTTTTGGGCGACCATGCCATTCTCCATGATGGTGGTCATGAAAAGCGAGGCGCGGAAGGGCAGGAAAGTGCCATCCCCGACGACCGAGAGCATCAACTGGCAGCCTTGCGAGATGTTGACATTGCTCCCGACGATACAGTTTTCGATGACTGCCCCGGCGCCGATCGTGACGTTATCGCCGATGGTCGTCGGGCCATGGATAACCGCGCGCGGGTCAATCACACAGTTATGACCGATCTTGACCAATTCGGAGCATTCGAGCAATTGGCGTCCCTCATAGGCCGCTTTGCCCAGGATTTTTAGTTTATAGCCCAAATCCCGTTTTAGACGATCCTCGAAGCGCGCGCCACGCGCAAACAGGCCAAAGACAATATCCGCGAAGAAGACATGCAGCCAACAATCAATGGCGATCAGCGCGCGCAAAGGTACCTGGTAAACCAGATCGCCGCACTCGGAAGCCATATAGGTCGGGACGTGATAATAACCGATCTCACGCGCCTGTAAATCAATGACCAGCGGCTCGGCATCCTCCGCAGGGCCGTTGGGGTAATACCACAAGTCGGCAAGATACAGGTTTCCGGCCGGCGTATAAGAGACCGAAAGCGGTAAAGCGTGCTCGCGAAAGGCCGGATCGTCGGCGGAGAATGCGGCGCGGCAGGCGCGCTTGCGGCGTTTGGCTTCGTGGATGAAAGCCCGGATGTAGCCCTCATCGAAATACAGGTTATCCCGATAGACGATCATCGGCTCGCTAATCGCCGGCAGGTTCGCATCCGCCGGGATTTCGAGTTCCCGGCTGGTGTACGGCGCCAGCAAGTCGCGTTGGTTGAGCCAGAGCGGCTTGTTCTGGATCCTGAGATCACGCGCCGGCTCGTTGAACGGCGGGATCGAATGGGCTGCGTGTAAAATGGCCTTCAGCATAAAGAATTACTCTTGAAAAACTATCACAATCGCACTTCGGCAGGCTCAGTGACCACGAAGATTTTGTGCGCAGCACCTACTCGGTAGTGCGATATTCATATCGCCCTTTGGTTGCGGAATGAATTCCGCGTTACGTCTTTTCGTCCAGGAATTCCTTGAGTTTGTGCATGAAGGCATCCGGTTCGTCCAGCATGATGAAGTGGCCGGCTTGAGGGAAGCGCTCGATGCGCGCCTGGGGAATGCCTTCCTTCAACGGCTGCCATTGCATCGGATGGACGATATTGTCACGCTTGCCGAACATCCCCAGCACCGGGACTTGTATTTTCGGCAACCCCGGGCGCAGATCGGTGCGATGCAGGGAAGCGATGCTGAACAGAAAGGACTCCAGGGTGGTGCGCGAGAGGTCTCGAGCCATCATTTCAGGGAAACGCGCATCTCTACAGATAAAGGATGAGACGATGCGCATTCCCAGGCGGAAGGCCCACATTTGCTCGAACAATATGGCGGCGATCCGCCGTCGCCCGGACAGCTTCAGCGCCGGGGCCAATGCAGACCCGACAATCGGCGAGCCGACCACGACCACCCGGCTGACCCGTCCCGGGTGTTGGATGGCAAGCGATAAGGCGACCGTGCCGCCCATGCTGTGACCAACCAGCGGGGCACGTTGGATGCCAAGAAGATGCATGAACTGATCTACTAAACTGACAAAATCCTGTATCGCGTAACTTTCGCGTTTCTTGCCTGATTCGCCAAATCCCCAGAAATCCAGCGCGTAGCTGCGATATCCCTGGCTGAGATGGGACATCGTTTCCTGCCATAGCCCCCACGAGCCCAGCCAGCCGTGAAGCAAGATAACCGGTTGTCCGCGCCCGAAAACCTCATAATGAACAATGCCTTGATCGGTGGTGATAGAGGACATGGTAGTAGCCTATATGGAGAGGCTACTTCTCTCCACTCTCCATTTCAGCGAGAATACTATAGAGAAGTTCCAGCAATACACTCTTGACTGGTTCCCGTTGGGTGGCGGTGCAAGGCAGGAGCTTGATCTTCGCATCCAAACGCAGGGCATGGCGGATATCGTCAATTTCCCAGGCATCTGTCATATCCTGCTTATTGGCGGCCACCACGTAAGGGGTCGGCGCGTAGGCTCTGAAGGTTTCAAGGATGGAGCGCGCCTCGCGAAAGGTCTCCGGGCGGGTGCTATCCACCATGACAATAAAACCCAACATGCCTTCGGAGAGGATCTCCCACATGAAGTCGAAGCGTTTCTGGCCGGGCGTTCCGAAAAGGTAAAGCACCAGGTCTTCATCTACGGTGATGCGGCCAAAATCCATGGCCACTGTCGTCGCCTCTTTGACCGATTTCTCGACCATCGAGGAAATTTTCCGTTCAGTCGAGACGACGTCAATTTCACTCACTGCGGAAATAAACTCGGTTTTTCCCGCATTAAAGGGGCCGGTGACGACCATTTTGACTGTTTGCATGATGGCTGTCCTCTGGAGATGTTATAGCGAACGAATGCGGTTGATCAAGCGGTTGACGAGCGATTTTTGCTCATCTTTATCTTCAGTGGGGAAGACGTGAACAGGCGGCGGGCGCGTCGCTCCCGCCGGGCGGATGATCTCTACCAGGCCGGCTTGCAGAAGGCCATAGATGATGCGGCGGATTTCCAGATCGTTCATCTTGGTCGCGCTGGCGATCTGATGAATGGTGTTTCTTGGGTTTACGTATGAGACGACGCGCCACTCCTCGACGCTCAGGTTGACTTTCCGCAGGTTGGCTCCCGGGCGGTCGGCGAATTTAAGCGCCATGTCCAGGCTGGGGATTTCATCCTGCAGTTGCTCCCACTCGCGCAAGGCACGTGAGCCTTCGATGATCAGGTTTTCCAGGTCGAGGCGGACGTTGATGCGCTCCGCAGGCGGCAGGGTTTCAATATCAAAATGGAACACGCCCTCCACCCAGGTGAACAAGCGGCGGACAACCTCGGTGAAATACTGCTGAAGATTGTCCAGGATATCTGCCTGGGTAACATAACCAGCGTTGATCAAGAGCAGTCCCAGCTCTTTATCGCTAAAGTTGCCGGCGCGTTGTTGGATGATCTTGAACTGGCCGGCGGTTAGTTTATTGGCTTTGTGCAGGATGGTTGCCAGCCGGCTGTCTTCCTGGCCGATCTGGGAATAGGCGAGCTTGCCGTCGCGGAAAGAAACCTGGGCTGTCTCGCTGGGGCCTTCGACGAAAAGCGTCCCGGTTTTACGAGCCAGGTTGACCAGGTTCAGGAGTTGGGTAATGCTGAAATCGCGCAGGTTGCCCCGAAGAGCCATGTGCGGGCCTCAAAGAGTGCCCCCGTGGGGGCCAAAGTGATTGGATGGTGAAATGATTATACATGCAAGGATGACCTGCGTCAAAGGGAAATGGTCGCCGAAGCCGTATGTTATAATTTCCATTGATGATGGTTGAATTTGGGCCTTTGGTAATTCCGTAACGCGGAATTCATTCCGCAACCAAAGGGTGATATTCATATCGCCCTACAAAATCTTTCCGTAACGCGGAATTCATTCCGCAACCAAAGGGCGATATGAATATCCGTAACGCGGAATTCATTCCGCAACCAAAGGGCGATATGAATATCCGTAACGC
>JASEHI010000026.1 GCA_030018695.1 Anaerolineales bacterium | reverse complement strand
AAGAATGGTTGGTCATCCGGCATGAGTATGGCAAACGCTATACCTACGCCTTGAGCAATGCCCCCGCCGACACCGCTCACGAACGCCTGGCCTGGCTGAAGTGCATCCGCCATTTCGTCGAACGAGCCAACCAGGATGCCAAATCTGAAACCGGTTGGGATGAATTCCAGGCCCAAAAGTACCGCGCTTGGGAACACCACCTGGCACTGACCATCCTGGCAACCTGGTTCATCGCCCAAACCAAGTATGATTGGGCTCGCACCCACGCCCAAGACCCACAACTGGCTCAACAATTGGAACTGGATGTTCTGCCAGCCCTGTCCGTCGCCAACGTGCGCGAGTTGTTGCAGGCCGTGATGCCTTTGCCACAGTTGTCGCAAGGACAAGCCACGCGTTTGGTCGTCACACATCTCGTAAAACGCTCTCGTTCTACTCGTAGCCGCCTGAATGCTCAACGCAAACAGAGCGGTCAAACCTAATCTAACATTGTCGAGCTAGTTACCTCCTTGTTGAGCGTGCGCAAGAATATCTTCTGCATAATCAACGGTTCCTTGAAGGCCCACCTCGATAAGAATGGTGCGAATTGCCTCCCATGTTGGAGATTTACCTTGGCTGACAACCAAACTGATTGCATCCTTCACTCCCTGCGCACCGCCGTCGTGATAGCCCGAAACCGTAGTCGGGTCCAATCGTACCTGCTTTGGCTTCAGTTCATATACTCGGATGATGCTCTGGCCCAATTCTTTCTCAATCGCATGCCAGGTTCCTGGCTTGCTCAGCCGCCGCAGCAAGAGTGTCAGCCGATCGTCCGTGAAATCCAACTCACGAACATGCTGCCCGGTGATCTTTTCAATGGTCTCTTTCGCTTGTCTCACCCAAGCCTGCACAGGTTGCTTACGATGATTGCTCTCGGTGAGGATGTGCGCCAGCCAAATGGTGGCGATCCAGCCCCAACTCAGCCCTTGGTGCAGCCCGTGACGACCCAGGTGATGGTCGAAGATGTCTGGCAAACCTAAATGGAGCATGACTGCCAGCAAAAGTGGAAAATCATCAATGCGTTCGGTTGTTATGGTAAGTTCAGTGGTCATCCCTTGAGCTTACCAGATAATTCGCGATTTCGCAAAATTTTCAGCGAATGGTCAGTGGTAAAGCTAAGAAAACGAACATTGTCACCGAATAGACGCAGGCCATCATCGGCTCCAGTCGGATAGCGGCTCCGCCGCGCGCGCGGGTGCGTTTTGCCAGAGATGGCGCGATCATGGGAGCGAGGCTTGCGGTCAGCGCGGCTGCCCCAAAAGGGATGCTGCTCTCTCTGTGAGTGCTACGCGACGCGATGCCAGGCCGTAACCCGCTCCTCTTACGTAAAATGCCGCTTGACGATGTTATCGCGGGGTGATATTATTCCATCGTGATCGAGTCCTTCGCGTCCAAAGAAACCGAAAAGATATTCCTCGGCGGAATTTCCCGGAGACTGCCGATAGAGATTCAACGCACCGCTCGACGCAAGTTGTTGTACCTGGATGATGCCGAAGATTTGCAGGATTTACAAGCTGTCCCTGGCAACAGGTTCGAAAAACTCAAGGGTGACCGTTCAGGGCATTACAGTATCCGCATCAATGACCAATGGCGTATTTGTTTCGAGTGGGTTCAAAACAAAGCCAGGAATGTAGAAATCGAGGATTACCATTCGTGAGGAACTTTTATGGATAAACTGCTCTCCCCAATTCACCCAGGTGAAATCCTTTTGGAAGATTTCGTGAAACCGCTTGGGCTAAGCCAGTATCGCCTGGCGCAGGATATTGGCGTATCACCCATCCGTGTCAGCCAAATTATTCGCGGTCAACGCTCTATTACAGTAGATACTGCGATGAGGCTGGCGCGTTACTTTGGCACCAGCGCGGGAGTTTGGCTGCGGTTACAGGTACGTTATGATCTCGAAGCAGCAGAAACTGAACTGAGTGAGCGCATCCAACGTGAAGTTAAGGTTCTGCAACAGCCCATTGCTCCCCAACCCGTTACAGCGGGCTAACGCCATCTTCTCCTGAACTCACCGCCCCTTTGCCAACTCAGGGCAGGCGTTGCCAGAATTGGCGCGATAATGGTAAGCAGCCTTGTCTGCCCTGCCGTTGAGCCATAACGTAAACAGCCGTGCAATCCACTCTACAGCCCCCATGGACATAATAGGTTTGATCGCGGCGATGCCGCAGGAAAGTAGCGCGCTCCTCTGCCGCATCGGAAAGTGGGAGCGAATCACGCTTGGAGCGTTGCGTGGGTATCGTTTCCGGCTATTCGACCGGAATTGCCTGTTAGTCCAGTCAGGTATGGGTATTCGGCGCGCTATGGAGGCCACCCGCGCCCTTCTGGCAGTGACAAGTCCGCAATTTCTCGTCTCTTTCGGCGTAGCGGGTGCAGTAAAGGATGATCTACAGATCGGGGATGTGGTCGTTGCCAGTCATACCTGCTTGTTGGATAAGGGTATCCCAAGTCAGTTTCAGGGTTTGGCCTCTTTGTCTGATGCAGCCCAACAGGCGGCTGCTCGAGCGCTGCAGGTGCGCGGGGCGCGTTTGGTTTCCGGGACTGCCATCACCACGCGAGGTTCTCAAGCTGTCCAATTGCAGCCAGAGAGGATGGCATATCCAGTCCTGGAAATGGAGACGGCTGGTATTGCACGCGTTGCAGCAGAACATAGGATACCGCTCCTGGCTCTGCGCGCGGTGAGCGATGGCCCCCAAGCGCCGGTTCCCTTTGACCTCGAGGCAGTGACAGACAAAGATTCGAACTTGCAGATTGGCAAGCTAATCAAGATGGCTCTCCGCCATCCTCGAATTATTCTTCAATCCATACGGCTAAGCCAGAATGTCGAGAGAGCCGCAAAGAACGCGGCAATAGCGTTGGTCGCTGTGTTAAGCCTGCCGTCACCTGCCCTATCTCCATGAAACAGACAAAGGATGTGTTGGAACGAGAAGTCAGGCCATACGAAATGGCACCGGCGGTATGAGATAAGCGCCGCCCACCGATCTCAATAAAACTTCCGAAGCCTCAGTGGTTGCGGAAGTTTTATTGGTATGAGGACGAATGTCAGTTCTTCCAATGGTGAATGTCACAAGCCTGCCTTCACCATAATCAAATATAATACAAGCCTAACCTTACACCATCACTTGTCACTCATCACTTTTTACCGGCAGCCTATCCATCTACAGGGAGCGATCATGAAGCGTTTACTTTCCGGCAACGAGGCGGTAGCGCACGGCGCGTGGGAAGCCGGCGTGACGGTCGCCTCGGCCTATCCCGGCACGCCCAGCACCGAAATCCTGGAGCACCTTGCCCGCTTCCCTGGCGTATACGCCGAATGGGCGCCCAACGAAAAGGTTGCTTTGGACGCGGCCATCGGCGCGGCCTATGCCGGGCGGCGCGCCCTGGCATCCATGAAGCACGTTGGGCTGAACGTGGCCGCGGATGCCTTTTTCTACGCTGCCATGACCGGCGCGGAGGCGGGGTTGGTGGTCATCTCGGCGGACGACCCCTCGATGCACTCGTCGCAGAACGAGCAGGATAACCGCCAGTTTGCCAAATTTGCCCGCGTGCCATGCCTGGAGCCAGCCGACAGCCAGGAGGCCAAAGACCTGACCGTGGCCGCCTTCGATCTGAGCGAACAATTCGATACACCCGTCCTGCTGCGGCTGACGACGCGCCTGTGCCACACCAGCACGCTGGTCGAGGTCGGGACGCGCTGTGACCAGCCGCCGCGCAGCGAGAAGTACCCGCGCAACCCGGCCAAGTATGTCATGATCCCGGCCAACGCGCGCCGGCGGCACCCGGTCATCGAGCAGCGCATCCTCGAGCTGGCCGAATTCGCCGAAACATACGAGCACAACCGCATCGAAATGCGCTCCGCCTCGCTGGGCATCATCACCGCCGGGGTGGCCTACCAGTACGCCCGCGAGGTCTTCCCGCAAGCCAGCGTGCTTAAACTTGGCATGGTCTACCCGCTGCCCAAGCGCATGATCGCGGATTTTGCCAGTCGTGTCGAGCGCTTGATCGTGCTGGAAGAACTCGATCCGTTCATCGAGGAGCAGGTGCGCTTGATGGGGATCGAGATGTACCAGCCGGAAAACCTGACCTTATATCCGAACACAAAGACGATTTTCCCGCTGATCGGCGAACTGGACCCGGCCTCTGTCTGCGCCGCCGGGATCAAGGCTGGACTTCTGCCGGTGGCCCCCCCTCCCGCCCCCCCCACAGGGGGGGAGGCCACCATCAGCCTCCCTGCCCGCCCGCCGGTGTTGTGCGCCGGTTGCCCGCACCGCAGCACGCTCTACATCCTGCATAAGATTGGCCTGCCGATCAACGGCGACATCGGCTGCTACACGCTGGGCGTCATCCCGCCGCTCAACGCGATAGACACCTGCGGCTGCATGGGCGCCAGCATCGGCGTGGCGCACGGCGCGGCCGTCGCCGACGACAGCGAGCGTCACTTCGCCGTCTTGGGCGATTCGACCTTCTTCCACACCGGCATCCCGGCCCTGCTCAATGTGGCCTACAATCGCAGCAACGTCATCACCATCATTATGGACAACCGCATTACCGGCATGACCGGCCATCAGGAAAATCCGGGCACGGGGCGGACGCTCCAGCAAAAAGAGACGGTGCAGATCGAACTGGAGCCGCTGGTGCGCGCCCTGGGCATCCAGCGCGTGGCGACGGTGGACGCCCTGGATGTCGAATCCATCGAGAAGACGCTGAAAGCCTGGCTCAAGGAAGAAGGCCCGGCGGTGCTCATCACCCGCCGCGCCTGCGCCCTGCTGCCCGAAGAGCGAAAAGAGTGGCTGCCGCTCAAGGTCATCGAAGAGAAATGCAACGGCTGTACGATCTGCTTCCGCATTGGCTGCCCGGCCATTCTCAAATCTGAGAAGATGGACGCCAAATATGATCGTCCGCTGGCCGAGATTGACGTTTCGATGTGCACCGGCTGCGAGATCTGCGCCCAGGTCTGCCCGCGCGATGCGATCCTGTTTCGCAGCCAGATGGCGGAATTATACTGTGCACGGACATAACTCGAACTTTTCGTTTATGCACCAAACTTGTCAACGAATGGGAAACGAATAAACGAATGAAGTCAACGAAACGGAAACGAATAAACGAATGAAGTAGAAGTTGGATTTTGAGCCAAAAGAAGACAGGTATTCGTTTATTCGTTTATTCGTTGAACATTCGTTGTCTGAGGTTTCACGGCAAAAAACTCATTTTGTGCCGTTTGAAGTATAGTAGAAGCGAAGGTTCGAAAATGCTGGTCGAGGAAATCACCATGACTGAAAAGAAACCCTCTAAGAACATCAACTTCATGCTGGCGGGTGTTGGTGGGCAGGGCACGATTTTAGCAAGCGACATCCTGGCGGAATTGGGCGTCCGGCTGGGATACGAGGCTAAAAAGGCCGAGATCCACGGCATGTCGCAGCGCGGCGGCAGCGTGACCTCGTACGTGCGCTGGGGCGAACAGGTTTTTTCCCCCATTATCGGCAAGGGTGAGGTGGACTTTCTGGTGGCCTTCGAGAAACTGGAGGCTCTCCGCTACCTCGATCATCTCCGACCCGGCGGCATCGTGCTGGTCAATGACCAGGCCATCGAACCAATCACCGTCAAGGCCGGGGATGTCAAATATCCGGAAGACGCGCTGGTTCGTTCCACGTTAGCCAGCGCGGCTGGCGCGGTGCACTGGGTGGACGGTCAAGAGATCACGGAAAGTGTCGGCAATCCCAAAACGGCCAACGTCGCCATTCTCGGCGCGCTTTCGGCGCTGTTGGATACGCCGGAAAGCGAATGGCTGGAAGCCATCAAAGCCCACGCCCCGGCGAAGCACATCGCCATCAACGAAAAGGCCTTTCGGGCCGGACGTGAGGCAGTGAAGTAAAAAAAACGTCCCGCAGGCGTTGCCCTGAGGGTCTCAACCCGAAGGGTTCAAAAGCCTGTGGGATGTTTTGATTTTCTATCTGGCCTATACCGGCGATTTCACCAATCGCCGTCTGCGCAGGCGTTGCTCGCTTTCTTGCGCCATCGCCCGGATGCTTTCCATGATCCTGTGCGTCACGCCGCGCACCTGCTCACGGTCTTCGGCATTGCCCTCGAATTTCATCGGCTGGCCGACAGTGACGCTGTACGGTCCGCGCAGATACCAATTGGCCGTCGTCTTCTTGCCGCTGATACCCGAGGTGATGCGCATGGTCCGCTCACGGGGCAGGTAAATACCGACCGGAATCACCGGCACGCCAGTCTTCAAGGCCAGCCGCGCCGCGCCGCTGCGCGGGGAGTGGAATCCGCCCTCCTGCGGACTGATCAGGCCCTCGGGGAAGACCGCCACCGGGCGTCCATTTTCGAGCAGCCGGCGGGCTTCCTCCAACGCCGCGCTACCCTGACTTGGGTCCACGCAAATCTGCCGGGTTTTGCGCAGATAGTAGCCCAGCAGCGGCACCGTAAAGGCATTGACCGTGATCAGCACGCTCATCGGTTGAGGTGAGATCAAGTGAATGAGAAATGGGTCGGTTGCGCTGGGGTGATTGGCAACGAACAGCTTTGGCCCCGGCGAAGGGTCATCGTACCAGCGGATATCCAGATTAAACATCAGACGCGCATACAAGCGGACGATGATCCGCCCCAACGAGTAAAGTATTTTATTTTTCGACATTCAGCTCTCTTTTTGTCAGAGTTTTTGGTGATGATAGCAATAACCCGCCACTTGGCTTTCAGTTAGCATGATTAGACCTATACTTCATCCTTCAACATGTTGCGCAGCACCGTATGCAGGATGCCGCCGTTGCGGTAATAGCCTATCTCGGCTGGCGTATTCAAGAGCGCCTGCGTCTCGAAGAGTTCTACCCTGCCATCCGGCTTATGCACGCGCACATTGACGCTGCCCTGCGGGGGCATGTCATCCCGCAGGCACTCGAGGTCGAATATTTCGTCACCTTTCAGGCCGAGCGATTCGGCATTCTCGCCGGGCATGAACTTGAGCGGAAGCACGCCCATGCCGACCAGGTTGGAGCGGTGGATGCGCTCGAACGACTCGGCAATGACAGCTTTCACGCCCAGCAGCAGCGTACCTTTGGCCGCCCAGTCGCGGCTGGAGCCGGCGCCGTATTCTTTGCCGGCGATCAGGATGACAGGGACATTTTTAGCTTGATATCTCATTGCAGCCTCGAAAATGGACATTTCTTCGGGGTGACGGACAGCCTGCCCTGAAGGGACGAACAGCCTGCCCTGATTGGTAGGAGGAGCGAAGTACAAAGTGTAGCCGCCCTCCTTGCCGCCAACCAACAGGTTTTTCAGCCGGATATTGGCGAACGTGCCGCGCGTCATCACTTGATCGTTGCCGCGTCGCGAGCCGTAGGAGTTGAAGTCGCGCACGACCACGCCGCGCTCTTGCAAGTACTTGCCAGCCGGACTGTCGGCAGCGATGTTGCCCGCTGGAGAGATGTGGTCGGTGGTGATGGAATCGCCCAGCAGAGCCAGGAGGCGCGCGCCTTTGATCTCGGCAATGTGCGCCACAGCCAGCTTCAGCGACTGGAAAAAAGGCGGATGTTGGATGTAGGTTGAGTCCTCATTCCACTGGTAAAGATCACTCTCAGACACCGCGATCTGGTTCCATAGATCGTTCCCGGCGAACACATCCGCGTATTTCTCACGGAACATCTGCACGTCGAGGCTGGACGCCAACTCATCCATTATCTCCTGCGTTGTCGGCCAAATATCTTTCAAGTAAACAGGCCGGTCGTCTTTATCCATACCGATCGGTTCAGTATTCAGGTCAATGTCCACCTTCCCGGCCAGGGCATAGGCGACGACCAAGGCTGGGGAGGCCAGATAATTGGCCTTGACCAGGGGATGGACGCGCCCCTCGAAGTTGCGGTTGCCCGAAATGACCGCCGCGGCGACGAGGTTCCCGCTACTGACCGCTTTGGCCACCTCGCCCGGCAGCGGGCCGCTGTTCCCGATGCAGGTGGTGCAGCCGTAGCCGACCACGTTGAAGCCCAGTTTGGCCAGCGGTTCGAGTAAATCAGCCTGCTTGAGATATTCCGTGACCACGCGTGAGCCGGGCGCCAGGCTGGTCTTGACGTACGGCTTGACCGTCAATCCCTTCTCGACCGCCTTTTTGGCGAGCAGGCCGGCGCCGATCATCACCGACGGGTTGCTGGTATTG
Source organism: Anaerolineales bacterium (assembly GCA_030018695.1). Lineage (GTDB taxonomy): Bacteria > Chloroflexota > Anaerolineae > Anaerolineales > Villigracilaceae > CG2-30-58-95. Next base: position 25,092 of record JASEHI010000026.1, on the reverse strand, counting down.
GTGCAGGAGGTGATCGCGGCGATGACCACCGCGCCGTGACCGATCTCGACATTCGTTGTCACCCCATTCGTTGTCACGCCATTCGTGCCGGCTTTGACCCTGTGGCTTATCTCCTCGGGCTTGAGTTCGTAGCCGCGTTCTTTGACCGGCGCGGTCAGCACCTTCTCGAAGACCTGTTTCATCTCGCTCAGCGCCACGCGATCTTGCGGACGCTTGGGGCCGGCCAGGGAGGGGACGACAGCCCCCAGGTCCAGTTCGAGTGTGGCGGTAAATTCCGGGTCGGGGGTGCTTGCCTCGCGGAACAAGCCCTGGGCGCGGCAGTAGGCCTCGACCAGCTCGACCTGTTCATCTGTTCGACCGGTCAGCCTTAGATAGCGCAGGGTTTCGGCATCCACCGGGAAGAAGCCTATCGTCGCCCCGTATTCGGGCGCCATATTGGCGAGTGTGGCGCGATCGGGCAGCGACATGCTGTCCAGGCCGGGACCGTAGAACTCGACGAACTTGTCCACCACGCCCTTATTGCGCAGCATTTGCGTGACGGTCAGCACCAGGTCGGTGGCCGTGACTCCGTCGGCGAGCGTGCCATAGAGCTTGAACCCGATCACCTCCGGCAGGAGCATGTCCATCGGCTGGCCGAGCATCACCGCTTCGGCCTCGATGCCGCCCACGCCCCAGCCAAGCACGCCCAGGCCGTTGATCATGGTGGTATGCGAATCGGTGCCGACCAGGGTGTCAGGGAAGGCGAGTAAGCCTCCCGCAGGTTTGGAACCTGCGGGAGGTTCGGCTTTGGTCGTGACAACATCCGCCAGATATTCCAGATTGACCTGATGGACAATGCCGGTCATGGGTGGGACGACACGAAAATTGGAGAAGGCCTTCTGTCCCCACTTGAGGAACTCATAACGCTCGCGGTTGCGTTGAAATTCGACCTCGGTGTTGCGCTGCAAGGCGTCGGCAGTGGCGAAGAAATCCACCTGAATTGAATGGTCAATGACCAGGTCCACCGCCACGAGCGGGTTGATCTCCTTTGGGTCGCCGCCCAGGCGGGCAACAGCCGCGCGCATCGCCGCCAGGTCAACTACGGCCGGCACGCCGGTGAAATCCTGCATGATGACGCGCGCCGGCAGGAAGGGAATGCCTGCCCCCCCCGTTCCCCCCCCGATTTCGGAGAAAATGGGGGGGGCTGGGGGGGGCCACGCGGCGATATTCTTGACATCTTCCCGGGTGATCTCGCCCTCATTGCACTGGCGCAGAGCCGCCTCAAGCAGGATGCGGATCGAGAAGGGCAATTTACCAAGCTCTGTCAGGCCGGCCTTTTCGAGCGCGTCGAGACGGTAGATCGTGTATTCTCTGTGTTTGACTTTCAGTACATCACGGGCATTGAAAAAATCCTGGGTCATACAAACTCCTTTGGCGTCCATATTTCTTTCTTTAGTCGGTTAACCAGTCCAGCGCGCTCCTCATCTGACAGGAAAGCCGCTCGCGCCGCGGCGAGGATGCGCTCGTGCAATACCTGGCGCGTCATCCCCAGGGTCTCACAGGCCTGGCGATACTCGTCGCCCAGCGTGATCTGCGAGATGCCAGGGTCGTCGGTGGCCAGCGTGACATTCAGACCGGCTTCCAGCATCTTCAACAACGGATGCGCTTCCAGCGAGGCGACGACGCCGCTCTGATAATTGCTGGTCAGACAGACATCAAAGGTGGCGCCCCGCTCGCGGGCCAGTGCCACCACGGATTGATCTTCTAAAATGCACACGCCATGCCCGATGCGCTCGGCCTGCATCTCTTCCAGCGCGCTGCGCACACTGGCTGCCCCGGCCCACTCTCCGGCGTGGACGGTGATGCGCAAACCGGCCTGCCGCGCCTCGTGGAAGATGCCGGTGAAAGGCTGGAGGGGAAATTCCGCCTCGTTCCCGGCCAGGTCGAGGCCGACCAGTCCTTTTTCGATACGGTCAGCAGCCAGCCAGGCCACCTGCTCCGCCAATTCCAGGCTCTCATGGCGATTGACGCTGGCCAGCAGACGCACCATAATGCCGAACTCGCCGGCCGCCTGCTGGGCGCTCTCGCAGACCCAGTCCATGACTTCACCCATGGGAAAACGCTGCGCAGCACCTACTCGGTCGGCGCGGCTGAGAGCAACGGGTGTGAAACGCAATTCCAGGTAGCGGACGTTATCCTTGACCGCGTCCTCGATTGCCTCGCGGGTGATGCGGTCAATGACCTCCGGCGAGCGGTAGAACATGCGCAATGTGGTGAACTTGGCCAGGAAATTCTGGTAGGTGAAAGGTTCACCGTTTTGCACCTGGACGAGATGGCGCAGGTGACAACGAATGCTCCGCCGCGTGGTATTGGTCGGGACAGTGATCCCGTGCGCTCTGGCAATATCCAGCATGGTCGCCAGGCGCAAGGAGCCTTCGAGGTGGCGGTGAAGTTCGACTTTGGGGAGTTTCTGATAATCCATAAGTTCCAGATGTCAGGTATCAGGTGTCATGTTTCAGGTACCTGACACTTGACACCTGGCACGTGGCACGTTTAATGCCGGTGCCGTTTCTTCTTACGCGAGGCTGTTTGTGCCAGAGCGGCAGGGGCGCCAGCCGGGGCCGGTTCGGAGGCCGTTTCCAATTGCGCGGGGGCGAATGGGCGCGGTTGGTAGAGGAAAATGCGGCTGATGACCGCGGCGCGGATCTCGCCGAGCAGGTTTTGGAACATCTCGGAAGCCCGACTTTTGTATTGTACCAGCGGATCACGCTGGGCGTAGGCCTCCAGCCCGATGGAAACGCGCAGCGCCTCGACGCGGGTCAGGTAATCCACCCATAGCTCTGTAATCGCCCCGAGCAGCACCTGGCGGTAGATTTCGGTCTGGACGCGGCGGCCAAGCTCTTCGCTCAGGGTAGCGCGTTCGGCTTCGGAGAGGGTCGCGGGGGGCTGCTCGAGACGCTCTGCGCCCAAAATGGCGGCAGCCGGCCCGAGGTCCGCGATGCGATTCGCATTCTGGCTCAGGCGGCGCAACTCGCTCTCGCCCCAGGCGCCGCGCAGGGCAATCTGCGCCTGCTCGAGGTGTTCCAGCACCTCATCCGTCAGGGATTCGGGTGAGGCGTCCGCCAGCAGTTCATTGCCCAAATAGGCGTAATGCAGCCGGGTGAAGACCTGGCGCATCTGGCGATGAGTCTTGCTGTCAAAATAGGTGCGCGCGCCCTGCGCGATGAGCAAGAGCAGGCGCAAGCGCATCTGATCGTCGAGTGGGACTTCGCCCTGGCGTTCGAGGGCGGAATCCAGGTCGCGGGTGATCTGGCCGTCCTCGCCGACCAGCCGTTCCTGCCGGGCAGTGAGCGCCTCGATGGTTTTTGACTCAATGCGCTCAACGATCTTGTCCCAGTCCAGCTTCTGGAGTTCGGCCGGGGGCAGGCCGAGACTTTCGCCCAGGCGAAACTCGATGGTCGCAATCAGGCGGGAGAGGGTCAGAGCGAGCAGGGAATTCTCGATCTGCTCACGGATGACATCTTCGAGTTCGAGCGGGTCTTCAGCCAGAGTGCGCATTTGTTCGGACGAGAGCCGCAGCGGTATATGAAGGAGACCCTGGAGTTCATCCAGGATTTCCTGTGAGCGGTGAGTTTGGCTTTCTTCGTTATCCTTGATGGCGTCAAAGAAGGTATCCAGGGTATCGGTGCGATCTTTAATCTGGCTGTCCAGGCTTTCACCGGCGCGATCAACCTGTTCCTGGATGGCGCGCAGGAAAAACGCATGTTCAGCCTGGAGGGTTCGGCGGGAAATATCCATCAGGGTTGTGCGCGGGGCCTGCTTTGAATCCGCAAGTTCACGCAGCAGGATTTTGTAAGTAAAAGATGGGAAAGCGCCCTCGGCGACGCCAAAAAGCGGCTGAATCTGTTCCAGCCAGGCCAGCAGGCGCCAGATCTCCCCTTTTTCGACAGCCTCCGGCACGCGCCGCCCGACCTCCTGGCGCAGGAGTTCGTCCACATCTTCGGCCAGGTCTTCCTTCTCGAAGACGCGGTCGCGCTGGGAGTAGATTCTCATCCGCTGGGCGTTTAACACGTCATCGTATTCGAGCAGGTGCTTGCGGACATCGAAGTTGGCGCCTTCCACGCGGTGCTGGGATTGCTCGATGATCCCGCTGACCAGGCGCGCTTGGAGCGGGTAGTCGTCGTCAATGCTCAAACGCTGCATCAGGCCGTTGACCTGTTCGCCGCCGAACAAGCGCATCAGGTCGTCTTCGAGGGAGAGATAGAAGCGCGAGGAGCCTGGGTCGCCCTGGCGGGCGGCGCGGCCGCGCAACTGGTTGTCAATCCGGCGCGCCTCGTGCCGTTCGGAGCCGATGACGTGCAAACCGCCCAGTTCTTTGACGCGTTCCATATCCTCGAAATACTTGAGGAAGAACTTGACCTCGGTCTCGTAGATGCCGTAGAGCGTTGGATCTATCTTCTGGAACGCTTCGCGGCGTTCCTGCAAGGTCATGTCGTAGGGGTCTTTATAGCCGGCCTTGCGCAGGACGCGCGCCACCGCGGCGATGATCTCCTCGGCCAGATCGCCGCCCAGTTTGATATCCACGCCGCGCCCGGCCATATTGGTGGCAATAGTCACCGCGCCGAATGCGCCTGCGCCGGCAATGACCTGGGATTCCTCGGTATGCTTGCGCGCATTGAGCACCTGGTGAGACACACCCCCTTGTAGTACCGACTTCAATCGGTTCTCATCGGATTCCTCCAGTTGCAGAATTTCGAGCAGACGGGTAAGGTTGGCCTGGTCTTCCGGGTTCAACGAGAGACCCAGGTCACGCGCCATCGGGCGCAGCTCTTCGGGTCGGAATTGCTCCATTGGACGGTTGAGCGGCGCAAGTTCCGGGATGAGACGCCCATCTTCTTCACGGTCGTTCACCTGCAACCAGGCGCTGCGGATCAGCAAGACCTGCATCAAACGGCGCACCGCTTCGGCGCGCAGACGGTTCGACAGGCGCTCCGAACTCTCGACCGAGGTCGTGCCGACCAGCATTGGCCGCCCTTTGACGTGGTAATAGACGATCTCGCGCACCAGGGCGCGCAGCTTGGCCTCCGTGGTGCGGTAGATGGTATCGGGATAATCCTTGCGGCGGTAGAAAATTGGCTGTTCGGACCCCCCTCCCGTCCCCCCCACAGGGGGGGAGGCTAATCGAGCCGTGAAATAGGAATAATCGTAACCGTCCTCGTCCTTTGCCTTTAATTCCACCAGCGGCGCATCCGGCCCGACGGTCTGATATTCCAGGTTGGTCGGGGTGGGCAGCACATCCAGTTTATAAATCTTGCTGAATTCCTCCGCCTCGGTCAGGGCTGTGCCGGTCATGCCGGCCAGCTTGGCGTACATGCGGAAGTAGTTTTGCAATGTGATGGTGGCGTAGGTGATGTTCTCCGGTTCGACATGCGCACCCTCTTTGGCCTCCACAGCCTGATGCAGACCATCCGACCAGCGGCGGCCGGGCATCAGGCGGCCGGTGAACTCGTCCACGATGACCACCTTGCCGCCCTGGACGAGATAATCCTTGTTGCGCTTGAAAAGGTGCTGGGCGCGCAGGGCTTGTTCCAGGTAGCCGAGCAGGCGTGCCTGTTCAGGGGTCACGTCTTCGGGGCGATCGGGATCGCGCAGCGGCTGACCGAGCAACTGCTCGACATGCGCGGTGCCGATCTCGGTCATCGAGACAGTGCGATCCTTTTCGCTGATCTCGTAATCCTCGGCGCGCAACTGGCGGACGAGCTGCGCCATCTTACCGTACCATTCCACGTCGCCGGAGGCCGGGCCGGAGATGATCAGTGGGGTGCGCGCCTCGTCAATCAGGACGTTATCCACCTCGTCCACGATGGCGTAGTAGTGGCCGCGTTGGACGCGCTCATCCAGGCGCATGGTCATGTTATCGCGCAGGTAATCGAAGCCGAACTCGCTGTTGGTGCCGTAGGTGATGTCGGCTTGATACGCCTGTCGGCGATCCACCAGGCGGAGCTGATCCTGGTCTTCGCGCGGCGATTCCTTGGTCGGGTCGTACAGGAAAGCTTTCTTGCCGTTCTCGGTGGCAGCCGCCATCTGCAGGATGCCGACCGTCAGCCCGAGGGCGTGATAGATCGGCCCCATCCAGCGGGCATCCCGCCGCGCCAGGTAATCGTTGACCGTGACGAGATGGCAGCCCATGCCGGTCAGCGCGTTCAAGTAGAGCGACAACGTAGCGACGAGCGTTTTGCCTTCGCCGGTGCGCATCTCGGCGATCTGGCCGCGATGCAGTACCGCGCCGCCGATAAGTTGAACATCATAGTGACGCAAGCCGATGGTGCGCTTGGATGCCTCGCGCACCGCGGCAAAGGCTTCGGGGAGGATTTCTTCCAGGACAGTTTTCTCGATATCCTGGCGTTCTTTCTCATCCTCGATGTCTTCCAACTCCGAGGCGAGGCGGGCGCGGAACTCGTCCGTTTTGGCGCGCAGCGCCTCGTCGGACAGGGACTCGAATTCCGCCTCGAGGGCGTTGATCTCGTCCACGCGGCCGCTTAGTTTTTCGATTTCACGTTTATTGGGGTCGCCCCCGAAGAGGGTGATGAATTTCTGGAGCATGGTGTACCTTTCGGGGGAAGATTATAGCACAGCGGTCACACTTCTAAAAAATTGTGATATAGTAGTTTTGTAAGAGGTTTGTCTATGGCCTTCAATGTGCCGCGCTACATCGTCTGGAGTACGGACAATATTGACCCCTCCGACCCATTTCAACGCAGGTGGCTGCTCAAGCAAATCCTGACGCACGGACGGGCGGAGGATATCCGCGCCCTGGATTTGCAGGAGGTCAAGCGCGAGTTGGATAGTCTGGACCTCCCACCAAACTTGTACAACCTTTGGAAGCAGTTCCTGGAGAGCGAATATGCCCGATAGGCTGCGGGGGTTTGGCATCCTGACGCCGATCCAGAAGGCGTTCCTATCGGTCTTTGCTTCCCTGCCCGACCAATCCCAATTTTTCCTTGCCGGCGGCACAGCCCTGGCCGAATATTACTTCGGTCATCGGCTGTCATTCGACCTGGACATATTCACCGGCGTGGATGGCCTGGTTTTGCCCACCTCTTACCAGATCGAAAAAGTCTTTGCAGAACACGGGCTGCAAATCCAAGTGACGCGGCGTTTTTCCTCCTTTGCCCAATTCCTCTTCACCCAGGGACAGGACAGCCTGAAAATAGACCTGGCCTTTGATTCACCATACCGTTTCGAGCCGCCCGTGCTGACCGAGACGGGAGTATACGTCAACGATTACGCCGACCTGCGCGTGGACAAGCTGCTGGCCTATTTTGGCCGCGCCGAGCCGCGCGACGCGGTGGACTTGTATTTCATCATGCAGAGAGAGCCATTGGAAACATTGCTGGCTCAGGCGGCCGACAAAGACCCGGGGTTCGATCTGTACTGGTTCGCATCAGCGCTTCACCGCGCCGAATCTTTCCCGGATGAGGCTGAGCGCTGGCCGGTGAAGATGATCAAGCCGTTCGAGCCGGTGAAACTCAAGAAACAATTCCGCGAGTTAGCGATAGAACTTATGAAGAAGGTGGGTGGAACAGGAAAGTCCTCAACCCCGTAGGGAAATGACATCACTAAATTTGCCCGCTTCAAAACGAGGCGGGCAAATGGATTATACCCCCACTCTGAAACCGCACCTCTCAAGCAGACTGTGTTTCCGTAGTAATTTCATTGACGTATTGTCAATTTGACACTACAATAACAATATGCAATTCGCATGGGACGAAAACAAACGGTTAAGCAACATTCGCAAGCATGGCGTTGACTTCGCCGATGTCCCTTCAATTATCCGTTTTATCTCTGCCCGAAAGGCAAACAGGTATGAAGAAGAAACCTACTTCCATGAAATCTCGAACTGATTTCGCCCGCCTCGACAAAATGAATGACGAAGACATTGATTATTCCGACGCGCCAGCCATTACGCCGGAAATGTTCGCCAAGGCAATCGTGCGGCGCGGATTAAAACCGCGCACAAAAACACAATTGACTTTACGCGTGGACAGTGACGTATTGGAGTGGTTCAAGACACAGGGGCGCGGTTATCAAACAAGGATCAACCTGCTTTTGCGCGCCTACATGCAAGAAAATCAACGATAGCTGCCATCCGAATAATCGTAACTCCAAATCTGTCCCGCATCCAGCAAGATACCTCCCGCGCCGCCCAGCTCGTTGTAACGTAGCTCCCACATGTCCGCATTGCGCCACAGGGTGAGGAAATGGGTGCTGTCCACCCACGAAATATCGTGCATCAGGTACGGATCGGTGGACAGGGTGGTATAGCCGCCGCCTACGTTGCCCACGTGCGTACCGCGCCTCGCGCCGCTGCCGCGGATCACGAAGACGAACTGCGTCGAATTGGGCAGCCAGCCGATGAACTCGGCGTTTTCCCCGCCGATGTAGACCGTGTCGCCCGAGGCGTCGGCGTCCGCCAGGTGCAACTCGCGCAGGTTGTCGGTCGGAATGCCAATGGGCGTGACATACCCGACGCGGCTCAGGTCGGGCGAGATGGCCGTATCTGGCCAGGCAAATGGCATGGCCGGGATGTTCCCGCTGAAGACCGCCGCGGAGCCGTCAATGGGGATGTACCACAGGCCGGTCGGCTGGAGCGGCTCGATCAGCGGATCGGCGGGGGGAATGATCACGCGCAGCCCGCTGGAACCGGCCGCCCAGAGCGGGCGCGGGTAGTAGAGGTATTCGCTGTAGGTGATTACGGGGGAGAACGTCAACACGTTCCGGCGCAGGTGGCTGCCAGCCGCGTTCGCCAGGCTGATGCTCGCCGGCGTGACGAGGGCAAGCTGCGCGCCATCGGGAGAGAAGTAGAACATCCCGCCCTCGCCGGGGTTGAAGATGGTCGCCTGCGCCAGGCTATCGGCGTCCACCGCGCGCAGGTCGTCGTACCCCATCAGCCCGGGTCCCTCGTAGAGCGGCTTGGTGTTGTAATACAGGGCGTGGCTGCCAGGCCGCCAGTCCATGTGGTAGACGCCAATCCCGCTGGGGAAGTCGGCGGGGGCGCCGCTGTACGTGGCCCACAGCGCGGCAGAACTGACCAACATGCGCTCGCTGCTGCCATCGGTGTTGATCGCCCAGATCTCCGGGTGGAAAAAGGCCGGTTCGCGCACGAAGGCGATCACCTGCCCATCGTCCGAGAGGCGCGCATCCTGGACGCCGCCGGAGGCGGTCAGTTGCATCAGGCCAACGCCATCCGTCCAGAGCCAGAGGTTGTGGTCCTTGACGTAAGCCACACGCAGCGGCTGCGGCAGGGGAGGCGGGAGCGTGGCCAGGTCCGGCGCGCTCGTGGCCGGCTGAGGGACGACTGGCGCGAGGGCGGTCAAGGTTGCCGCGAGCTGCGTCGCTGCCGCGTCGTTGACATCCAGCGTGGGCGAGGGGGTGGGCAGGCTACCGCAAGCCAGGGTCACGATAATGAGCTTGGCAGCGACAAGCCAGATAAGCGACGACTTTTTCATAAGGTTCCTCCTGAGAGTGCGAATTTCATTTCCACTATTTCTCAATCCTGAACCCGCACTTCTCCAATTGCTCCAGCAACTCCTTCGGATCTTTCAACCACTGTCCCCACTTGCGCTAGATGTGCTTCAAGCGACAAACTCTTCGAAATTATCCTTGTGGATGCTTGCTAGTTCTGCATTCGAATAAGCCGCGATGAACTCGCGCTGGGTGGCTTTTTTCATCTCCCCCTGCCACTTGAATTCAAATCCGTAGAGCCGGCCGCCGCGTTCCTCGATGCAATCTATCTCTTTCTGGTCATAGGTGCGCCAGAAATAAGTGTTCGCGGAACGACCGGCAACCTGGTTCGCCTTGCGGCGCTCGATCATCAGGAAATTCTCCCATAATTGGCCGAGATCGCTGCGCAGGTTGAGCGGGTTGAAATTCAGGATGAGGCTGTTGCGTACTCCGTTATCATAGAAATAATAGCGCGAGTTCTTGCTGATTTCTTTGCGCAGGTTGCGCGAAAAACCACGCACCTTGAAAATGACAAAAACTTTCTCCAACAGGTCGAGGTAGCGTTCTACCGTATCACGACTCGGGGATAGATTGGAGGCCAGTTCTGCCAGAGAAACCTGGCTGCCAATTTGGAATGCGAGCAGGCGCAGGAGATCTACGATTTTCTCCGAACGGCGGACCCCCTCCAGTTCCAGCAAGTCCCGATAGAGATAAGCGCCGACCAGCTCACCGAGTAATTTTTCGCGTGCAGCCGGATTCTCAGTTGTGATAATTGCCGGGTAGCCACCCCAGACCAGCCAGCGCTCCAATTGGCTGTGAGCATCGAAAGCGCCAATCGTTTTTTGGATTTCCTTATAACTTACCGGGTAGAGAGTGAAAGTGAGTGCGCGTCCGGTAAGCGGCTCGCTGATCTTGTTTGCAAGATCAAATGAAGCCGAACCGGTCGCGATAATGGACGCGGCGGGGAAACTATCCACCAGGATTTTCAGGTTCAGCCCAATGTTTGGCACGCGCTGGGCTTCGTCAATGACCAGCAACCGGTTATCGCCAAGCAACTGGCCGAGTGTCTGCCGGCTTTGGCTGGAAAGCGCTTCGCGGTAGACCAACTCGTCCGCGTTGATGAAACGATGCTGCAGGGATGTGCGGGCAAGCAAATCTGTAACCAGGGTGGTTTTCCCCACCTGGCGCGGGCCGTACAACACCAGCACTTTGCCCGGCGTTATCGCCTCTTCGAGTTTTGCAAGCATAAACCGCTGAATTTTCATAAATTCATTATACTACAACTTACGAATTTGAGTTTTACGTGTCCGCTTCGCCGCCAACTCTTCCGAACTAATCCGCAGCTTCGATTTTGAATCCGCACTTCTCCAACTGCTCCAGCAATTTCTTCGGCTCGCGCAGCCACTGACCCCATTTGCGCGCGATGTACTATTCGGCGAGGATCGTGTACCCCGCAGTGGCAAAATGCCGATCATAGGCAAATGCCTCAGTCAGCCCATTCTGGCGCATTAAGGCGAAACTGATCGCATCCGTCAGGCTGAAATCCTGATCTTCATACTGGCGCAGGATGCGCTTGGCTTCCCGTTCCAGGCGCGCATCGGGATAGGTAATTTCGATGCGCGGGCTTTCGTTGACGTTTTTCATGAAAGCCATCGTTTTTTCATGCCCTTTCCTCCGGCGCAGTAGAATCTGCGTTTCAGAGACAATCAGAATAGTTGTTATGAAATTGATCTGGCTTTTCAGTAAATGCTTGTATAATTCAACCGCTTCGCTGTGATGAGAATCGTCTTCGTCCATGACTGCCAGCCAGGCGCTTGTATCCACAAATATCCGGCGCGCCATTATTTCCCTTCCTTCTCGATTTCCTGAACAATATATTCATCATGTTCTTCGGCCAGGTTGTGCAGGCCCGATGAGATGAGACCAATCAACTGATAAGCAGGGTCTTTTTCGACCGGAGTTTGCGCCAGCAGCATGTCAATGGCGCGGCGAATCAAGGCAGAGATTGACAACTTGTTTTCCTCCGCCAGCCTCCGCAACGTCCGGTCCTGCCGGTCATCCAGGTAGATTTGAATGGGGTGTTTTGACAGCATGGTAGCGTCCTTTCATGAATTTCTTATCCATCACTATTTTATCATTAACTTTTATCTATTTCAACCCTCCTCTTCCTCAACTGCCCCACCAGCTCCTGCGGGTCGCACAATCACTGCCCCCACTTGCGCGCGATGTGTTCGTTCCAGAAGTAATTCTCGTAAATTTTTAAGCCAAACATAGGTTTTACCATTCCCTACGCGTGCTATAATCGCATTGATACGTTTACACGTTTACACGTTTTCACGTTTACAGGTTGGCACGTTAAACCTGCAACCTGAAACTTGCAACCTTCTAACGGTAACCATGTCCTTCGCCCACCTCCACGTCCATAGCGAATATTCCCTGCTCGACGGCTTCAGCAACATCAAGAAGCTGGTCAAGCGCGCCAAAGAGATGAATATGCCCGCCCTGGCCATCACCGACCACGGCACGATGTTCGGGGTGATCGAGTTCTACAACGCCGCCAAGGAACAAGGCATCAAGCCCATCATCGGGCTGGAAACATACATGGCCGCGCGGACGATGAAGGAACACGACGCCAAGGAAGACCGCAAGTCCTCCCATCTGCTGCTGCTGGCCGAGAACGAGACCGGCTACAAGAACCTGCTCCAAATCGCCAGCGCGGCGCAGCTCGAAGGCTTCTATTACTACCCCCGCATAGACAAAGCATTCCTGGCCAAACATGCCGAAGGCCTGATCTGCTCTTCGGGCTGTATGTCGGCGGAGGTGCCGCGCCTGCTCGAACAAGGCCGGGTCGAAGAGGCGCGAAAATCGCTCGACTGGTACTTCGAGGTCTTTGGCAAGAATAATTTCTATCTCGAACTCCAGCAGCACGACATCCAGGAACTGGAAAGCATCAACAAGAACCTGCTCGAACTTGGCCATCGCTACGACGCCCGTTTCATCGCCACCAACGACGTACATTACATAGACCGCGAAGACGCCCATCTGCAGGACATCCTGCTTGCCATCCAGACCGGCGCGCTGCTCTCCGACCCCGACCGGATGCGGATGACGGATCCATCTTACTACTTGCGCACAGCGGAGGAGATGTCACGCCTGTTCGCCGAGGCCCCCGAGGCGCTGAAAAATACCTTGCTCATCGCCGAACGCTGCAACGTAAACCTGGAGGTCAAGGAATACCGGCTGCCTAGATTCGATCTTCCAGAAGGCCTCACGCCCGAAATCTACCTGCGGACGCTCTGCACAGAGGGGGCCGCGCGTCGCTATGGGGAACGGGCGACCAGTCCCACGGTCCGCGAACGGCTCGACTATGAGTTAGACGTCATCCACAAAATGAAATTCGACGCCTATTTTCTCATCGTCTGGGATCTGTGCCGCCACGCCCGTGAACGGGGCATCTGGTACAACGCACGCGGCTCGGCGGCCGGCTCGATCGTCGCCTACGTGCTGGACATCACGCTGGTTGATCCCCTTCAGCACGAGTTGCTCTTCGAGCGTTTCCTGAACCCGGGCCGCATTTCGATGCCGGATATTGACCTGGATTTCCGCGACGACCGCCGCGCCGAGATGTTGGAATACGCCGTCCAAAAGTATGGGCAGGACAAGGTAGCCCAGATCATTACCTTTGGCACGCTGGGGGCACGCGCCGCGTTGCGGGATGTGGCGCGGGTGAAAGACATCCCCCTCCCCGAAGTGGACCGCATCGCCAAACTCGTCCCGAATATCCCCGGCAAGCCGATGACGCTGGCCAAGGCCGTGGAACAGATTTCGGAATTAAAGAAAGAGTACAAGTCGTCGGATCACATCCGTGAACTGATTGATACCGCCAGCAAGATGGAAGGCGTCGTCCGCAACGCGGGTACGCACGCCGCGGGTGTGGTCATCTCGGATAGACCGCTGATCGAATACCTGCCGTTGCACCGTCCCACCAGCAACTCCGAGGAGACGCCGATCAAGACCGTCACTCAGTTCGAGATGGGTATTCTCGAAAATCTCAAGATGCTCAAGGTGGATTTCCTCGGCCTGGCCACGCTGACCATCATGGCGCGCGCCTGCGACCTGATCCAGCAGCGGCACGGGGTCACACTGAATCTGGATAACATCCCCACCGACGATGCCGACACGTACACCCTGCTGGGTGAAGGGAATACGGCCGGCGTCTTCCAACTGGAAGGTTCGGGCATGACCCGCTGGCTGGTGCAGATGAAGCCCACCTCGCTGGAACACGTTATCGCCATGGTGGCCCTCTACCGTCCCGGCCCGATGGAATTCATCCCCGATTACATCAGCCGCATGCACGGCGAGAGCCAGGCTGAATACCGCCACCCCTCACTCGAACCCATCTTCCGCTCAACCTACGGCATTCCTGTCTATCAGGAACAGTTGATGCGCGCCGCGGTCGAACTGGCCGGATACACACCTTCCGAAGCCGATGACTTGCGCAGCGCCATCTCCAAGAAGAAGAAAAAGGATATCGAAAAACATCGCGGCAAGTTCGTTGCGGGCGCGACGGCGCGCGGTATCCCGGAAAAGACCGCTGCGGATATTTACACTGACTGGGAAGAATTCGCCCGTTACGGATTCAACAAATGTTTGCCCGGTGATGTCGAAGTGCTGGATGCGGCAACTGGACGCCTGGTCAAAATTGCAGACTTGTACAACGGAATCGCACATTTAGCCGAAACCATCGCTTGCGAAACCTCGACCCTTAAGCTGCGCGCCGCGCCCGTGGCTAAAATCAATCAAAACGGCGTTAAACCCGTTTACCGCCTTACGACGGCACTCGGTCATACCATTGAAGCAACGGCCAACCATCCATTCTACACATACGATGGCTGGAAAATTCTCGATCACCTGCAAACCGGCGACATGATTGCTGTACCGCGCTGCCTGCCGGTAGAAGGTGTCCGTAAGTGGCCGGAACATCAAGTCATTACCCTCGGCCACCTGCTGGCCGAAGGGAATTTGTGCCATACCCATTCTGTTTATTTTTACAGCCAGGATAGACAACAGATTGACGATTTCGTCCGTGCCGCGCAGGAATTTGAGAACGTCAAATGCTCGGTCGCGGTGCATAAAAAAACATTTTCGGTGTATGCAGGCCGCGTAGACCGGAAGATAGAGCCAGACATTGTTCAGTGGGCAAAAGAAAATAAAATGTGGGACAAAAATGCCCGTCAGAAAGAAATTCCTGCCGCCGCCTTCGAATTGACCAATCACCAGATTGGCCTGCTCATCAGCCGCATGTGGGAAGGTGATGGACACATTGACGTAAAAGGTCGCAGCCTGTTTTATGCGACCGCCTCTGAGCGCATGGCGCGGCAGTTACAACATCTGCTCCTGCGGCTGGGCATTCTCAGCCGCTTGCGGCAGGTCACATTCCCGTACAAAGATGGCCGTATTGGCTGGCAACTATTCGTCACCAGCTACGAGAACCTGTCTACTTTTGCAACACAAATTGGTCGTCACTTTTTGAGTACCAAACGCCAGAGTGACTTGCATACTTTACTCCAAATAAAACCAGAACGAGTCATTGGTACAAAAGATGTCGTTCCTGTAGCGGTTAAGGGACTGGTTCGAAATGCAAAAGAACGAGCGGGCGTCACGTGGCTGGAAATGAACGCCACCAGCGGCATTGCCCCGCGCGAGTTCTACCCTATCCAGACTGCCACGAAACGCGGCTTCACACGCGAGACGATTGGCAGACTGGCTGATTATTTTGATGACCAATCTCTCCGCCGTCTGTCCGAAAGCGATGTTTACTGGGATGAAATTATCAGCATTGAATACACCGGCGAAAAACAGACCTACGATATGGAAGTTTCCGGCAATCATAGTTTTATCGCCAATGACATCATTGTCCATAACAGCCACGCCGCCGATTACGGTATCCTCGCCGTCCAGACCGCCTATCTCAAGCGCCATTACCCGGCCGAGTACATGACCGCCCTGCTCTCGGTCTCGAAGAACCAGATTGAAAAAGTAGCTCTCTATGTTGCTGAAGCCCGCGGCATGGGCATCCAAGCCCTGCCGCCGGATATCAACGCCAGCGATTGGGATTTCATCATCGAGCCGATAGAAAATAGCCAATTGCAGATTGCAAGCGAAATTGGGGAGCCGCCATCTGCCATCCGCCATTCGCCATCCGCCATCCGCCCTTTGCCAGAAGCCATTCGCTTTGGGCTGGGCGCGGTCAAGAACGCCGGACAGGGGGCGGTGGAACTGATCCTCAAGGCTCGCTGCGCAGGCCCCTTCACCAGCCTGAACGACCTTGCCCGGCGGGTTGACCTGCGCGCGGTCGGCAAGCGCGCTTTGGAGTGTCTGATCAAAGTCGGCGCCCTCGACCAGTTCGGTCGGCGCGCGGCCATGCTCGCCGCCCTCGACCGCATCGTCGCCGTCAGCGCCGCCCACTTCCGCGCCGAGCAGATGGGCCAGATGAGTCTCTTCGGCGGAGCGACCGGCGTCAGTGACAACATCAGCCTCCCGGATGTCCCTGACCTCGACTCGCGTGAGCAGCTCAACTGGGAACGCGAACTGCTCGGCCTGTACGTTTCCGAACATCCGCTCACCGCTCACATGGCAACCCTCGCGCAGATCGTCAGTTACTTCTCCGGCCAATTGGGCGAGGCCGCCCACCAGGAGAAAGTCCGCGTGGCTGGCATGGTCGCCAACATCCGCACACATCAGACCAAGACTGGCAACATGATGGCCTTTGTAACATTGGAGGACATCCAGGGTAACATCGAACTGGTCGTCTTCCCGCGCACGTGGACAAGGTTTGAGTCGATTCTAGAGATCGGCCAGATCATCATTGGCGAGGGCAAGGTGGATGCAGAGTCCTCTCCGCCGAAAGTTTTGGTGGATAACATCCGGACGGACATTAAACTGATCGTCTCTGCCGAGAAACAGAAAGCGCAGGCGAAGGCCGCCGGAGCGGACTCCCCGAAGCGCGTCGCCGAACCCTCTCCAGCTTACCCCGGCACACCTGCCCCGGACGCAGGTGCCGGGGAAGGCGAGACTGTTCCGCCTCCGCCCGAAGTCTTCCCGCCTGGCTGGGAAGAGGCGCTTACCGGTAATACCAGTTTTGCCGCCCTGCCTGCGCCAGCCTCCCAACCCTCTGAGGAGACATCCTCCTCTGCTCTCCTGCCTGTGCGAGCCTCCCAACCCTCCGGGGAGACATCCTCCTCTGCTCCCCTGCTCCCCCGCTCGCCAATCACCCCTCCCGCCACCCTGAACGCCGACCACCCCCCGCAGATGATCAGTGTGATCCTGCGTCCCAGCGACGACCCGGCGCGTGACTACCGGCGCATCCAGCGCCTGCACGGGACGTTCATCTCTCACCCCGGCAGGGATCATTTCACCTTGCACATTTTCGAGAACGGGCGCGGCCACCTGATCGAATTCCCCAACGATACCACCCACCTGTGCGCTGAATTGAGAGATAAACTCAAGGGCATGGTCGGCGAGGAAAACATTCGCATCGAGCCGATCGTATACCAGTGATCAGTTTTCAGTAATCAGTGAAATGATCACCTTGATTGCATTTGCCGTAAATAAGGGGGAACTTGCTTGGGCGGCATCTCCCGACCTGCCCGAAGACTGACCAGAGGTCTCCAACGACAGCCCTCGGAAACTTCCGGTCAAATATTAGGTCACAGCAAGGGGATCAATAATGGTACCTCCCCTGCAAAAAATCAATCCTGCCATCTCGCACCAGATAAACGATGCGATGTTCCTGCGTCAGCCTCCGTGACCAAGTGCCGGGTGCAAAGTAGCGCAGCGGTTCCGGCTTGCCGATGCCCTGGAAGGGGTCGCGTAGAATTGCCTCGATCAAGTCGAAAGCGCGCAGGGCTGTTTTGCGGTCGGTTTCCACCCAGTAACGCAAGTCTTCCAGGAATTCGGGTTGGAAGACCGCCTCACGCTTTTTCGGACTCAAATCCCACCTCACGGCGCAATTCTTCTATGGTAAGCGGCTGGCCCTCGTTCTTCAGGGCGCGGCCCAGCGCAGCCAGCAATCGCTCGGCGTTTTTGGGTGAGCGCAGCAGGTAAGCCGTTTCGGTCAGGCTGGAAAGCTCCGCAGCCGAGATGAGCGCCACATCCTCCGCGCCGCGGCGCCGGATGACGACCACTTCGCGGTCGCGCGTGACTTTATCCAGCAATTTGGCAAAACCAGCGCGCGCCTGGGTATAATTGGTGTGCAGGGACATTGATCTTCTCCATTCTGTACAGGAATACTGTACAGCATTGCAGCAAGAATGTCAAGAGGCAAATCACCCCGCCGCATAGTGCATCCGGATTTCGTTGCAGCGTGGACAATCAGCCTGCTGGCACAATAACGCCAGCGGGTCGTTTCTTATGAGCGCCATGGCGGCCTTGAACAGCATTTTGAGCGGCACAGCCTGTACGGTCGCGTTTCCGAGGCGCACGCGGCGCGCACAGCGCTCCGCCTCCGGCGCAATGGACTGGAATCCCGCCGAGCAGCCCGGAAAGCCCGCGCACTGGCGCACCCCCTCGGGTGTCAGCGCCCAGCGAGTGAACTGCTTCCGTCCGGCCAGTTTCTCGGCATAATGGATGCTGGTATTGATGGTCTGATTCACCCCCAGCAAGAGCACCCAGCCATCCTGTTTCGCCAGCGTTCCGATGGGGGCCAGCGGATCGGAGAGGCTCTGCGCGACGAGGGCTGCCCTGGCGTTGACGCCGGCAAAAGACAAAATGGGGTGCGTTGAGCGTCGCGCGCGCGGATGCTTGCGCAGCGCCTCCGCGATAGCACCCATCAGCGGGTCGGCGGGCATTTTGAGGTCGAAGAACTCGGCCATGCGATTTTGGTCCGCGCCGGAGCCGTAGGGGATGGCATTGTTTTCCGGCCCCACAGGCGGGATGATCATCGTTTTGTAGGTAAACACCGGCATGACCACCGAATCGAAGACCGCCAACAGCGCGCTGACCAGTGTCTCCGCGCCGCCCTGGATCTCTCCAAACGCTGACAGTGACGCGTGGACAATGACAGGCTTATCGCTCAATTCCAAGGAATGAAAACCAACCAGCAAGTCTTGTAGTCGGATAGTCATGTAGTCAAGTGGTCAATTAGTCGCGGGGCGTTTGGAAGCCTTACTTCTCCTGAGATAGGCAATAAGGGCATTGATGGTTTTCTTGGTTACAGTCGCCTTATCGTAAATTTGCTGAAATAGATCAGGGGACAGGTACTTGCGGTCAAGTGCGAGATAAATCTCCGACTGCACTTCACTGGCCGAGCGGCGCGCATATTTCAGAAAAAGTATGAATTCGCCATCCGAACCGGCATCGAAGCCTTCGGCGATGTTGTGCATCACCGAACCGGCTGCGGCGCGTATCTGGTTGCGCAGCTCAAAGTCGCGGGCGAAGTTGCCCTTCTCGGTCGCATCGTAGACGAGATTCGATAATTCGCGCGCCAGTTGCCACGCCCGCAAATCCTCAAATCGCTCGATCTTCATTTCCTCACCTCCTCCCAAAACAACTATTCGACCACTTGACCACTAGACTACGTGACTGTGTGACCATTCGACTATCCGACCACCCGACTAATACCCTTTCCAATCAGGCTTTCTCTTTTCAACAAAGGCCTTCATGCCCTCTTTCTGATCTTGCGTGGCAAAGAGCATATAGAAGGCGCGGCGCTCGGCTTCCAGTCCCTCGCTCAAGGATAATTCGAAGGCCTTGTTCACAGCTTCTTTCCCAAGCCGGACCGCCAACGGGGCGCGCCCGGCGATTTCAGTAGCCAGCGCCAGCGCCTCGTCCAGATAACGCTCGACCGGTACAACGCGGTTGACCAGTCCGTATTGCAGGGCCTCAGCAGCAGAAAGTGTCCGGTTGTTCAGCACCATCTCCATCGCCAGCGCCTTGCCGACCGCGCGCGTCAGCCGCTGTGTCCCGCCCGCGCCGGGAATGACACCGATGGTCACCTCCGGCTGGCCGAATTTGGCCGTCTCGGAGGCGACGAGCATGTCGCACGACATGGCCAGCTCGCAGCCGCCGCCCAGGGCATAACCGGAGACCGCCGCGATGATCGGCTTCCTGATCTTGCGGATGCCGTCGAACGATTCGACGAAACTTCCGGCCAGCATCTCGACCGCGCTGGCTTCGGCCATCTCTTTGATGTCCGCGCCGGCGGCAAAGGCGCGCTCACTGCCGGTGATGACCATTGCGCCAATATTGTCGTCAGCGTCAAAGGCCGAGAGCGCAGCCATCAATTCAGACAGCAGCGTGCCGTTGAGCGCATTCATTGCCTCCGGACGGTTGAGTGTGATCAATCCAACCCGCCCGCGGGTTTCGGTCAAAATAGTTGTGTAAGACATGGCTCTCCTTCATAACTTATCGGATCATAGTATCTTTGAGTGTTTCTTCCGGGTTGAGACCTTCGTAGGACGGCTTTCCATAGTTGCCAACCAGCGGCAGGTATGGAAACCTGCCCTACCTCAACTCATTCGACTGAGTTGCGCCAAATGCTCCTCGATATGAGCCAGCATCCGTTCGGCCCACCACCCCAGAGTATGCGTGCCATAAGCTGGATGTGTGCCGGGACGGCTCCACGCCTCAACCGGGATGCTCCGCAACCGGTTGGCTGCAGCGGCGCACTGACGGGCAAACTCCGCCAGGATCGCCTCCAGCGGTTCATTCGGATCATAATGCGCCGCCATCCAGGCATCCCCATCGAAGTTCTCGAAGGTGGGATTCTCTTCGTCCAGGATGCGGTACAAGCGCGGCGGGTAGACCTGGGCGTTTACATCGCGCATGTGAACGAGGACCTGGTGCAAGTTCCAGCCTCCCGCTTCCAACGGGGCGTGCGGATCGGGGATCGCGGCGAGAGCGGTGCCCAGTTCATCCGGCGCGGCGGACAGTTTGTCCAGAAAACGCTGACGATATTCCAGTAATTTCTCCATTATTACCTCCTCCGAGCGGGGCAAACCCGCCCCTGCCAATGAAATGACCTTTTCGACCAGATTCTCTCCCTCTCCTGGCGCGACTAAATATACGCGGATATTCTCCGCGGATAACTCACCCGCCGCCTGTTCCGTCAAGGCGACCAGCCCGGCCTTGCTGACGAAATACGCTCCCCGGTTCTCTTGAGCCTTCGCCCGCGCCCCCAGGTTGACCATCACCCCGCCGCCCTGGGCGCGCATCACGCGTCCCACGCTCTGCATCAGCAAGAAGGGCCCGGTCAGGTTGACGTCCAGGGTGCGTTGCCAGTCCCAATCGTCCATATCCAACAGCGGGGAGCGTGGCTCGACCTCGGCGCAGTTGACCAGGATGTCAATGCGGCCCCAATCGTCCTGCACGGCTTTGACCAGCGTCTGCACGGGCATCTTCCTGGCCACGTCCTCGACGTAAGTCCGCACGCGCCCGCCGGAAGCGGTGATGCGCGCCGCCGTCTCGTCCAGGTTGATCGGCGTGACATCGTTTGCGGCGACGAGCGCGCCGCGCGCCGCGAAGGCTTCGGCAATGGCGCGCCCCATGCCCTTCCCCGCGCCGGTTACTAAAACAACCTTATCCGTGAAATCACCCATTCCACCTCCTTACGTATCACGTTTTACATTTTACGTTTCACGCATCACGTATCACGCATCACATCATTTCTCGCACACCACTAACTGCCCCTCACTCTGGCGTGCATTCAACGGCAACCCAAAATACGGCGACGGATCCAGCGTATTGCGGATCTCCAGCTCGTTGCGAAAATTGCCCTGCTCATCGTCCAGCACGATCGAAAAATGCAGATGCACACCGACCGGGTTGTAAGGCTCACCGGAATAGTCGCCCTGGTAGCCGAGCCGCGTCCCGGCCTCGACATATTTCTCATACGTGCCGGGCGGGAAATCCGGTGAGATGAACGAGTCCCCGGCCGGATCGGCCATGTGGGTATAATAGAGCCAGATCTGGCGAGTGGGGTGCAATGGGTCTTCTGGGACGCGCATAATGACCGACGACTTCCAGTCTGGTAAACGGGTCAGGTATCCGGGATAGGCCGCGACGACCGGGGTCAGGCCAACCTCCGTCCCGCCGAAAATGTCAATGCCCTGGTGCCGGTGTCCAGTCTTGAACGAATCGTCCCACAGGTAGCCGATAAAGCCGTCGGTGGGGAGGATGAACGGGGCGTCCGCGCGGCAACGCGTCCCGCCCCGCACCGCCCAGTCTGGATGAGCCTGCGGATTGCGGATCCATTCCACCACACGCGCCGAGCGAGTCAGCGCGGGTCGCAGTGTCTGGTAGAGATAGTAAACGCCGCCAAGCAGCGTACCGGCGATTAAGATCACAAAAATCAGGCGTCTTTGCATACGCCTGATTATATACACCTTTTAGATTCCTCATGGCTCGCCGCTGGACCAGACCCGCCCATTGTGAAACTGATAAAGATTTCGCCTTGGCCGTGGATGTCCGCGATGACAACGAGGCGTTCGTCCTCAGCGCGCTGGTGCCTGGCCTGAATGCCAGCGACCTCAACATCCAGATCCTCGACGATGTGGTCAGCATCGAAGGCGAGTTCAAAAAAGAAGAGAGCGAGTATCTGATGCGCGAGTTGCCGCACGGTTCTTTCCGCCGCAGCTTGCGCCTGCCCGCCTCCGTGGACGCCGAAAAGGCCGAGGCCAAGATCACCGATGGGGTGCTGACCCTGCGCCTGCCCAAGGCCGAATCCGCTCGCCCGAAGACGGTCAAGGTCGCGGCGAAATAACGCCAGCCAAACACTTCATGTTTCTCCTCCCCTATGTAGAAACGCCTTGATCGGGCGTCAACGTCCCGCAGGTTGCTTTCCGGCGATAATTTCGCCTTGATCCAACCTGCGGGACGCTCGTTTCGACTGGGGCGTCAACGTCCCGCAGGTTGCTTTCTGACGATAATTTTGCCTTGATCCAACCCGCGGGACGCTCGTTTTGACTTTGTCGTGGTAGAGAAACTTCGTGACCTTCGTGGATAGCCTTTTTTTCCGGCGCGTCCAAGTCAGGGCTTTTCAGGTAAAATACTGGAAACCTTCTCGGGAGGATTGCTGTGCGAATTCGCTTCGTTTCCATCTTATTACTCATCCTGTTTGCGGGATGCACCATCCCTGGCTGGCCAACACCAGCGCCGGCGCCGATCGAGCCGACGGCTCTTCCACCTATCCCAAGTCCAACCGCGGAGGCCACCGCGGTCAGTCCCCTGGCCATTTTGGTCATCCCGGCGGATATGGCGCAGGACCAAGCCAACTTGTATCAATCCATCGTATACGACCTGGCGCAGCAGGCCGGGATGCGCTTCCAGGTTCGCAATGCGCTGACGACCAGCGAGGTCAGCACGGAACCGGGATTGAAGGTGGTCATCGCCCTGCCGCCCGATCCGGGTCTGGCCGGACTGGCGGCCGCCGCGCCCCAGGTGCAGTTCCTGGGCGTCGGTATCCCCGGTCTGACAGCCGCCGCAAACCTGTCCTTGATCGGTACCTCCGGCAAGCCTGTGGATCAGCAAGCCTTCCTGGCCGGTTACATCGCCGCCATGCTTTCGCCCGATTATCGCGTTGGAATTATCACGCAAGACTCCCCCGAGGGTCTTCTTGCAGAGAAAGCCTTTACTAACGGTTTTCACTTCTTCTGCGGCCTGTGCCAACAAGCTTTCCCGCCCATCTATAATTACCCTGTGCATCTCGAAATCAAGACAGATGTACCCGAAGACCAATACCCGGCCTATGCCGATGTTTTGGTGCGTTATCAAGTCGAAGTCGCCTTTGTGTATCCTGAGATCGCCACCCCCGATTTGCTGGATTATCTCTTCCAGAAAAATATCAAGATCATCGGCGAGTCCATGCCATTCGCAGACCTGCTCCCGGCCTGGATTGTCAGCATCCAGCCGAACGGCATACCTGCCATCCAGCAAATCTTCCCCGACCTGGTCGCTGGTAAGGGTGGGCAGAACATCTCCATCCCGCTCTTCCTGACCGATATCAATCCCGACTTGCTTAGTGAGGGGAAACAGCGTCTGGTGGAAGAGATCTTGAGCGACTTGCAGGCGGGCTACATTGATCCGGGTGTGAAACCCTGATCCGAGGCTCACGCCCCACATCTTTTCTTTATCACAGAGATTCCGTTAGTCTCCCTTCCGGTGTGGTTATCGAATATGCGCGAAAGATAACCGCGAAGACGCGACCCCCAACCCGCAGTGTGCTTCGCGAAGAACGGGGTGCAAGTGTCGGGACGATGTGGGTGCAAATCCGGGATCATTCAACCGCACTCAGTGGGGAGACTACCGATCGCCCCGCCCTCCCAACTGGCGCAAAAACTGGCGGATGGCAAGTTCGTCATTGCGGTCGAGATGGACCCGCCGCGTGGCCTTGCAACCCACAAGCTCGTCGCCGGGGCCAGTCTGCTCGCCGAGGCAGGTGCGGACATCATCAACGTCGCCGACAGCCCGATGGCGCGCATGAGAATGTCTGCTTGGGCGGTGTGCGACGTTATCCAGCACCGCGTCGGAATCGAAACTACATTGCACTTCCCGACGCGCGGCCGCAACTTGCTGCGCGTGCAGGGCGACCTGCTGGCTGCACACGCCCTCGGCATTCATAACGTCTTCGTCGTCATGGGCGACCCGACCGCCATCGGCGATTACCCCGAAGCAATGGACAACTATGACCTGGTTCCCTCCGGCCTGATCAAACTCATCAAGCAGGGCTTCAACCTCGGCATGGATCACTCGGGCACGTCCATCGGCCAGCCGACGAATTTCTTTGTGGGCGCGGCGTTGAATTTGGTTCCGTCGGACATGGCGACCGAGTTCAAGAATTTGACGCGCAAGGTGAAGGCGGGCGCGGATTATTTCCTGACGCAACCGATTTACCGCGCCGAGGACGGCGAAGGATTTTTGGCGAAGTATGAGTTACAGCACGGCGCGTTGAACAAGCCTGTGCTGGTGGGAATCCTGCCGCTGGTGAGCGCGAAGCACGCCAACTTTTTGAATCACGAGGTGCCTGGTATTTCGATCCCCGAAGAGTCGATTCGACGGATGGAAGCCGCGGGAGAGAATGCCGCGAAGGTCGGCATGGAGTTGGCGGTGGAGTTGATTCAGAAGGTCAAGCCGTGGGCGCAGGGGGTGTACATTATGCCGCAGTTCCATCGGTTTGATTTGGTGGCGGAGATTGTGGAGAGGGTGAAGTAGACGGGTGGACGGAACGTGCCTTCAAAAAGGGTATTTACGCATTTAGGCAAAAACCGCACCTGAGAGAATTGTAGTATCTTTGACTGCAACTTGATGAAAGTTGAGGTTGCAGTAGATGGCAAAAACAGCAAAGCGACTAGAAATCCAACAACGGTACATTTACAACTCGGAGATTGAGACCTGTCCACACTGTGGTGAGTTGCTACGACCGCAGGCTTATTACCAGTGGCGCAAAACCGTTCAACAACTGACGGGTGCCATTTACGTTGCCCATCGGGCCAGCGAATGTGTCCATCTTGATTGTCGCTATGTAGGGCGGATGTATCCATCCGCACGGGCGCAGATGGTGACACACCGATTTCCCTGTGATGCGATGAATAGGCAAGTATTCAGCCCATAAAC
>JASEHI010000025.1:232-33374 GCA_030018695.1 Anaerolineales bacterium | reverse complement strand
TGAGGAGACGAATAAACGAATAACGAATAGTGAGGAAACGAATAAACGAATAACGAATAATGAGGAGACGAATAAACGAATAACGAATAATGAGGAGACGAATAAACGAATAACGAATAGTGAGGAAACGAATAAACGAATAACGGCTAAAGAGGAAACGAATGAACGAATAGATTATGGCGGGGAAACGAGGGCGGAAGGCAAGCATACTTTCAGCCTGTTGGCTTGGTGGACGATCAGCAGCCTGCTCGCTTTCAGCATTGCCGGCGAAAAAATGCCCTGGCTGACCTTCCACATCGCCCTGCCGATGATCCTTTTGAGCGCCTGGGGCTTGGGCCAACTCGTCGAGCGCACGGATTGGGTTGACGTCGCGAAAAAACGCGGCCTGCTGGTGGTCATTTTGACGGGTATCTTCCTTGCCAGTTTTACCGGCGTGCTGCTCGCGGTACTCGGCCCCACCCCGCCCTTCCAGGGTAAGGACTTGCTCCAACTCGCGGCGACCTCCTCCTTCCTGTTCGCTATTCTGGCGTTCATCGGGAGCGGCGCGGGGTTGTTCCACCTGCTGAAAAACTGGGAATTTAGTCAATTCCTGCGCTTGGGCACGCTGACATTTTTCGGTTTGTTGGCAGTTCTGACCACTCGGGCTTCTATCCGGGCGAATTACATTGATTACGATAACGCCACCGAGTATCTCGTTTATGCGCATGGCGCGCGGGGCGTCAAAGACATCATGGCTCAAGCCAGTGAAATCTCCAGGCGCACTGCCGGAGGCGCAAACATGGTCATCGCCTACGATGTCAGCGCGCCGGATACGGGCGTTTCCTGGCCTTTCACCTGGTACCTGCGCGATTATCCGAACCTGCGTCCATTCGACCAGCCAACGCGGGCGTTGCGCGATGCGCCGTTCATCGTCGTTGACCAGAAGAATTTCGACAAGATCGAGCCGGTCGTTGGGCAGGCCTATTACCGCTTTGACTATCTGCGCATGTGGTGGCCCAACCAGGATTATTTCGGCCTGACCTGGGAACGCGTCAAGAACGCAATTACGAATCCGAAGATCCGCGATGGAATCTTGCAGATCTGGCTCAATCGCGATTATTCGGCTTATGCGGAAGCGACGGGTAATACTCACCTGACCCTGACCACCTGGGAGCCCTCCGATCAAATGCGTTTGTACATCCGCAAAGATATCGCCGCACAAATCTGGGAATACGGCATCGCGCCGGCAACACTGGTGGAAGCTGACCCTTATGAGCAAGGTATGCTCGCCCTGGCCGCTGATTTTTCCTTCGGCGCGACAGGCGCGGCAGAGGGTCAGTTGAACGGGCCGCGCGGCATCGCCATCGCCGCGGATGGCAGCTTGTATGTGGCTGATATGCAAAACGGCCGCATCCAGCGCTTCGATCGAGAGGGTAAATTCTTGCAAACCTGGGGCAGCACATCGCCTGGCTGCCCTTATCCCGGCGCTCCCCCGCCGGACGTCCCAACCGGCACCTTCTGCCAGCCTTGGGACGTCGCCGTCTCGCCGGATGGCCGTTGGGTTTACGTAGCCGACACCTGGAACCATCGCATCCTGAAATTCAGTTCGGAAGGCAAACTGGCCAGGGTTTGGGGTCACGCCTATTACGGCCAGGATGACCCGCTCGGCCTCTGGGGACCGCGCGGCATCGCCGTTGACGCGCTGGGGCGCGTCTATGTCTCCGATACCGGTAACAAGCGCATCGTCATCTTCGACGCGGACGGGAACTATCTGACGCAAATAGGCTCGCCAGGCTTGCAGCCCGGTCAATTCGACGAACCGGTCGGCCTGGCATTCGATGAGCGCGGTAATCTCTATGTGGCCGATACCTGGAACCAGCGCGTGCAGGTCTTCATCCGCGCGGGAGATGATTTGACTTTCACCCCGCTGGCGCAATGGGATCTCGCTGCCTGGTATGGCCAATCGCTGGATAACAAGCCTTACATTGCCGTTGACGGACAGGGTCACGTCTTCATCACCGATCCGGATGGCGGGCGCGTACTCGAATTCACCGCACAGGGCGGATTCGTGCGCGCCTGGGACACCACCGCTTTCACAACCGAAAACATCAGCCTGTTGACTGGCATCGCCATTGACGCCCAGGGGCGCGTCTGGGTCAGCGACGCGGGCAATAGCCGGATACTGCGCTTCACGCTTCCCTGATACAGGCAAGATGATATAATGGCTGCATGGAGATAAAACTGCATGAAATTGCACGAATACCAATCCAAACAACTCTTCGCCAAATATGGCATCCCGATCCCGAAGGGACAGGTCGCAGCGACCGCTACCGAGGCGAGACAAATCGCCGAAGAACTGGGCGGTCGCGTTGTAATTAAATCGCAGGTGCTGGTCGGCGGCCGCGGCAAGGCCGGCGGCATTCGCCTGGCAAAATCGCCCAAAGAAGCCGAAGAAGTCGCAACGCAAATCCTGGGCATGGAAATAAAGGGTCTGCCCGTCCGCAAGGTGCTGGTGGACGAGGCTGCCAGCATCCAACACGAAATTTACCTGGGCATCACCAATGACCGCGCTGCGCGCCGGCCGGTCGTGATGGCCTCGGCTGCCGGCGGCGTGGAGATCGAGGAAGTCGCCCGCACTACCCCTGAGAAGATCATCAAAATTCATATTGACCCTTTGCTCGGCTTGCGGGATTACCAGGCGCGCGACATCGCCCTCGGCATTGACCTGCCGCGCCAGCACTGGAAAGTTTTCGGCGAGATTGCCCGCGGGCTATGGAAAGCCTATTCGGAGAACGATGCCACGCTGGCAGAAATCAATCCGCTGGTCATCACGAAAGAGAAGCAATTGGTTGCCCTGGATGGCAAGATGCTGGTGGACGATAACGCCCTCTTCCGCCACTCAGACCTGGCCGAGATGCGCGACCTGGACGAGGAAGCCGTCGCGGAGACCGAAGCGCGCAAGTATGGCCTGTCCTTCATCAAGCTGGACGGCCAGATTGGTTGCATGGTCAACGGCGCCGGCCTGGCGATGACCACCATGGACATCGTCAATCTGTTTGGCGGCGAACCGGCCAACTTCCTGGATATCGGCGGCGGAGCCAGCGCGGAAAAAGTCGCTGCCGCGCTGCGCATCATCCTTTCGGACAAGAATGTCAAAGTAATCCTGTTCAATATCTTTGGCGGCATTACCCGCTGCGACGAGGTGGCCAAAGGCATTTTGACAGCCCTGGCTGAGGTCAAGCCGAATATTCCGATGGTCGTCCGCTTGGTCGGCACAAACGCTGAGGCCGGCCGCCAGATGCTGGCCAAGGCCAGGATGATCACCGCCAACACGCTCACCGACGCGGCGCAGAAAGCTGTCGCCGCGGCGAAAGCATAATTTAACGGCCTGTCCTTGCGAGGAGATTATCCATGAGTATATTGGTTGATAAAAACACCCGCCTTTTGGTGCAAGGTATTACCGGTAATGAAGGGCTCTTCCACACACAACAAATGCTGGCCTACGGCACTAAAGTCGTCGCCGGTGTGACCCCCGGTAAAGGCGGCGAATGGGTGCTGGATGGCAAAGTTCCCGTCTTTGACTCCTGCCGCGCCGCGCTCGACGCCACCGGCGCCAATGCCTCCGTCATCTTTGTCCCGGCTCGCTTCGCCCCCGACGCCATGTTCGAAGCCGCGGATGCAGGATTCCCGCTCATCGTCTGCATCACAGAAGGCATACCGGTGCAGGATATGATGCGGGTCTGCGAATACCTGGATCAGAAGCAGGTCCGCCTGATCGGCCCGAACTGCCCCGGCCTGCTGACGCCCGGCGAGGCCCAGGTCGGCATCATCCCCGGCGACATCGTCATCCCCGGGGAGGTGGGCGTCGTCTCGCGCTCCGGCACGCTGACCTACGAGGTGCTATACGCACTCAAGGAAAACAAGCTGGGCGCCACCACCTGCGTGGGCATCGGCGGAGACCCGATCAACGGGACAAACTTCATTGACGTGTTGGGCATGTTCGAAGATGACCCGCATACCGAAAAAGTGGTCATGATCGGCGAAATCGGCGGTACGGACGAGGAGAAGGCGGCCCAATTCATCGCTTCGCAAATGACCAAGCCGGTCGTCGCCTTTATTGCCGGCCAGACTGCGCCACCCGGAAAACGTATGGGCCACGCCGGCGCCATCATCGAAGGCGGCGCGGGCACTGCGACCGATAAGGTCAAGGCCTTGGAAGCCGCCGGCGTGCGCGTGGCAAAACATCCTGAAGAAATTCCGTCCCTATTAGAATAACCCTTCGACAGGCTCAGGACAAGGTCTCGACAGGCTCGACCTGCCAGCTCAGGGCAACGCTCTTCGACAAGACGGAAAATGCGGGTTTGCGAACGGGATTCACCCGTTCGCAAACCCGCAACCTCCCCCAATTTTAGACGAATTTAGCGGTGCCCGTCAATATATTTGACGGCTTCACCCACCGTGGTGATCTTCTGGGCATCCTCGTCGGATATTTCGCTGCCGAACTTGTCCTCGAAAGCCATGATCAACTCAACCAGGTCGAGCGAATCGGCCTCCAGGTCTTCGCGGAAATGGGCTTCCAGCGTGACTTTGCTCTCGTCCACGCCCAACAAATCCACGATGAGCGCCTTGATCTCACTAAAAGTATCAGCCATTTGTTCCTCCTTAATAGATTGAACTGGCCTAATTGTAACCTTTCTGGCGGGCATGTCAACCCGTCGAGATGAATGCCAGTATAATTCAAAGACAGGAACACGCCGTCATGCCGAAAGTTACGCCGATCTCGCAACGAAAAGCCGACCACATCCAGATAAACTTGGATGAGAATGTCCGTTCCGGGCTGACTACCGGTCTCGAGCGCTATCGCTTCGTTCATCAGGCCCTTCCCGACCTCGATCTTAAGCGGATCAATACCACCTTGAGCCTGTTCGGAAAAACCCTCTCCGCGCCGATCCTGATCTCCTCGATGACTGGCGGGACAGAGGCTGCCGCGACGCTCAACCTGCGCTTGGCCGAGGCCGCGCAGGAAACCGGCCTGGCTATGGGCATCGGCAGTCAACGCGCCGCACTCGAACATCCTGAACTGGCGAAAACCTTCCAAGTGCGCAAGATTGCGCCGGACATTCTGCTCTTCGCCAATTTGGGTGCAGTCCAGTTGAACTACGGCTACGGCATAGACGAATGTCGCCGCGCCGTCGAGATGATCCAGGCCGACGCGCTCATCCTGCACTTGAATTCATTGCAGGAAGCGGTGCAGGCGGGTGGGGAGACAAATTTTGCTGGTTTGGCAAAGAAGATAGAAGAAATAAGTAAGAAAATTGAAGTGCCGGTCATAGTGAAAGAGGTTGGATGGGGAATTTCGGAAAGAACCGCAAAGATTTTGGCCGATTGCGGCGTATCAGCAATAGATGTTGCCGGCGCGGGCGGGACAAGTTGGTCGCAAGTCGAAATGCACCGCGCTGAGGACGAATTCACCCGTCAACTCGCCGCGACATTTGTCGGTTGGGGCATCCCCACCGCGGACTCCATCTTGAACGTCAAGAAATCTGCGCCCGGAATGACTATCTTCGCCAGCGGCGGTCTCAAGGATGGGCTGGACATCGTCAAGTGCATCGCGTTGGGAGCAACCCTGGGCGGGATGGCGGGGCAATTCCTGAGAGTCGCGGCAATCTCAACGAAGAATGTGGTTGAGATAACGAATTTAACGAAGAGGCAGATTGAGGTGACGATGTTCGCGGCGGGGGTTGGCACGTTGGAAGGTTTGAAGGCTGGGAAGTTGGTGGAACGGTAAGGTTGTATAATTGAGATAGAGGTGTACCATGACTATTTACTCATCAACCAACACAAAAAAACAAGTTGGCAATCTGTTTAAACTCTATGAAGATGGACAAGTAAATGAAACGACGGTCCGCGGATTGAACATAGTTTTAGGTCTTGAAGTTAACCAACTCGAAAAAGATCTTGCCGCGACGGAAAAAGACTTGGGCGAGTTTGAGCGTCAATACAACATGACCACAACCGATTTTTTTCGCCAGTGGCAGGCGGGCGAAATTGACGACCGCATGGACTATGTGGAGTGGGCTTCGCTGGCACAAATGGCGAATAATCTGCGAAAGCGGCTCGAATTTCTCACCAGCGAGAACCAGAAATGAACATCGCGGAATACTTTGAAGCGGTCAAGGATCGCATCCTGGCCGATTCTTTTGTTGTTGACTTCAAAATTATCAAATACGTGGACAGGTCAAAAAATGGATATATGCGCGCCCGCGTTGACTTCTCGGATGACAGCAATTTGGAATTTTCGGAATTCATTGAGCAAAGCGCGGAAAACAAAATTCGTCTTGTGACTTACAGTTATCACTGGTCAGATAAGAACGACAAATTGATTCGCCGCTGGGACAATGCCAACCACTTCCCCAAACTTAATAACTTCCCGCATCACATCCATGATGGCAGGACGGGCGAAGTGACACCAGGAAAACCCATCAACATTTTTGCGGTGCTGGATGAAATCGCCGCGCGAGCAGACTAATCCATCCAGACTGTTGAATCTCATAATCTTCTTCCCCAAACACAGAATAATGACTAACCTCATTCGACTCATCCTCCCCTCCATCGAATCCGAACTCCAACGCCAAATCGCGTGGCTCGACGAACCGCCCACGCGTCCCTTCCACGAGATGCTCACCTATCACATGGGCTGGACGGGAGAGGGTGCCGGTGCGGAGGCGACTGGCAAGCGCATCCGCCCGCTGCTGTTGTTACTTACCACCGCCTCTTGTGGAGCGGACACTTCGACTACGCTCAATGCAAGTTGGCAATTTGCGCTACCCGCCGCGGCCTGCATGGAGCTCATCCACAACTTCTCGCTCGTTCACGATGACATTAACGATAAATTCCCACCCGACCGAGTCTTCCGCGCTGGGCAGGTGCTCCAGAATACCTGCCTGAATTTGACGCGACAACTCCGCATCGCCATGTTTGCCACCGGCGCTGAAAACATCGAATCGCTTAGTCCAATTCATCTAATCCGTGTAAAATAGAGGTTGACACAACGAAAGGATGCAAGATGAAAAGAGCACAAGCTGGATACGAGGAACTTCTCCACGAATTGGACTTACGCAAGAGGCGAGTCTCGGACTTCCTTCGCGCTGGACGTTATGAGGAGCATTTTCGGCCTGAGCATGTACGAGAGGCAGTTCTAAGCTACATCTGGGCTGGAGGCAAATCATTAAGGCCAGCCGTACTTCTACTGGCTTGCAGCGCCGTGGGTGGAAATGAAGATCACGGATTACCTGCAGCTGCGGCAATAGAGGTCTATCATACATGGACCCTCGTCCATGATGACATCATTGACCGGGATAGCATGCGGAGAGGTTTACCTACTGTGCATGCCCAGTTCGCACAGAGAGCGAAAGAGGAACTCGGTTTACAAGGCACCGAAGCAGAACACTACGGAACATCTCTGGCAATACTTACAGGAGATGCCCAGCAGGCCTGGTCAGTAGCACTAATGTGTGAGCTCGCCAAGAATGGTTTTACTGCACCAGAAACCCTAATAAGTATCCTCCAAATGTTATACTGGGATGTACAGAATACTCTCATCGAAGGCGAGACACTGGACATTCAGTATTCAAATCGGTCATTCGAGTCTCTGGACGATGCAGTCATCGCAGATATGCTATGGAAAAAGACTGGCGTTCTCTACAGGTTTGCCGGAGCTGCTGGTGCGATGATTGGACTCAATGTACCTAGCAATGACCACCCATTGGTCAAAGCAATATCGGAATTCGCATCTAGGTGTGGAACAGCGTTTCAGCTCCAAGATGACATCCTAGGAGTCGTGGGCGACGAAAGCCAATTGGGGAAGCCTGTAGGCTCAGATTTCAGGGAAGGGAAAAGAACAACCATTGTCTTTTACGCTCTGAAACGGGCCTCGGCGAAACAGAAAGCACACCTTCTAAGCATATTAGGCAACAAATCTGCAAGCCAATCGGATGTTGTCGAGGCAATCCACTTGCTCCAGACACTAGGTGGTATCGAGGAGACACACGCATTAGCAAGGTCGTATGTCACTTCTGCGTTACACCAGCTAAAAGTATTGCCATGGACACGAAGCCGAGATTTGCTGGAGCAATGGGCCTACTACCTCGTTGATAGGAAATTATGACGGCACGATGAAAGAGGCATCAGCATGGCAAAGCAAAAGGTATATATCAGCGCTTCTCTTGAGGAACTTGAGTATGAACGCGAGAGCGCTGAGCGCGTACTTCAGGAGCTGAACTTTGACCCGCTCGTGTCCCATGACTACCAATCATTATTGGGAGTGACTGAACCGAGCGTACCTATTGCTGTTTGCGACGTGTTTGTGCTAATTGTATGGCGCCGATATCATCTTTCGATTCGTCGGGAGTATGCTGAGGCAGTAGAAAGGGGGAAGCCCGTCGTCATACTAGTAAAGTTGCTTAAGGACAATGAGAGACGTGATGAACCCCTAGCCCAATTCTTGGATGAGATCAAGTCTCAGCGTGAGTTAGGAGCCACGCCGGTTAACGTGCCTCATCAATACCGTCATTATCGTAGTCTCTCCGACTTTGAAAGAGAATTAGCCGCCGCAGTCTTGGACGAGGTAGACCGGAGGCGTTCGATGACGATCCTCACAGCGAATACACGCGAGAGTATGTATCAGTTGGGCACAAGCATCACTCTTGCTGCGCAGGACCGGCTCTTGATTGCGCAGCAAACCCCATCACTACTACTGGGCCCTCGCGCTTACGATGCGCCAGACGACGAGAAGCTTGCATATGAGGTGGAGTTTCATGATGCCCTAAAGCATAATATTTCTTCTCATCCCGATCATCGCAGCCTGGATACTCCAGCAAGCATTGCGACGCAGGTGAAGGGATATTCGAGGGGCAAGACCGCCGCGTTGCTGGCAAGCTGTACGGAAATCGGCGCCGTCCTCGGCGGCGTGGACGAGGCGACGCAAGCGGCCTACCGCAGCTTCGGCTACTACCTCGGCCTGGCCTTCCAGGTGCAGGATGACTACCTGGGCATCTGGGGCAATAGCGCCTTGACCGGTAAATCCACCGAGAGCGACCTGCTGGTAGGCAAGAAGTCTCTACCGGTGTTATACGGTCTGGAGAAAAAAGGCCCGTTTGCGCGGCGCTGGGCTGAAGGTCCGATAAGTTCTGATGAAGTCCCCGCCTTGGCCGCTCAATTGGCGCGTGAAGGCGCGCAAGCCTTTACCCAGGATACTGCCGATCAGATGACCGCTCTGGCATTGCAATCCTTGCGCCAGGCCGATCCCCAGGCCGAGGCCGGTGAAGCGTTGTTTGAGTTGACGAATCGCCTCTTGAATCGCCAATCTTGACACAATCAATTGGGCTGGTATAATCACCTTGAAATGCGGGTGTGGTTCAGTGGTAGAACGTTTGCTTCCCAAGCAAAATATCGTGGGTTCGAATCCCATCACCCGCTCTGCTTTTGAAAAATATCGAGGAAAGCCAATAGCATGGCATTTCTAATGTATCCCGAAAAATCGGGACTTAGCCCCGATTTTTGCATTTAATAGGGCGATGGATATTGAAAGGCTATTGTTAGGCCAAATAAATCCCGCCATGTTAGAATATGCTTGGAGCAAAAAATTATGATCAAAGGCACCATCCTTTACATCGAAGACAATAACGAAAATCGAGACTTGGTGCGGCGTGTATTGGAAGCCGAGCATTTCGCGTTTTTCGAGGCCGCGAATGCCGCCCAAGCCTTGGAGAAGATGCAAGCCGAAAATCCCGATTTGATCCTTATGGATATGAACATGCCAGAGGTAGATGGGTATACCCTGACGAAACACATCAAAGGGATACCCGGATTCGAGAAAATGCCGATCCTTGCTTTGACTGCTAATGTCATGCAGGGCGACAGGGAGAAATCCCTGCAGGCTGGTTGCGTTGGTTATATCCAAAAACCGATTGATATTGACCGGATCGTGCAGCAAGTCGAAGATCACATGCCGAAGAGATAAACATGTATAACGATCAAACCACCCTCCGCAACCCCATAGCTGATACCCAGCCCGGCATGCGTAAACCACCCATCCCCAAGGACGCGACAGTATTGGTTGTCGAAGACAATGTCTCGAACTTCGTGCTGATCGCGCGCATGTTGGGCTACCTCGGAATTCATTGTGAGTGGAAGACCTCTGGCTATGAAGTGGTCGAATATGCCGCTACCTTGCCCCGCATTGATTTGATCCTGATGGATATCCGCTTGCCGTACGAGGATGGCTACGGCGCTTTAAAAAAGATCCGCGCCTCCGAACGGTTGAAGAAAGTGCCGATAATCGCCGTTACGGCGGAAGCCAATCAAGAACAGATGAATAAAGCGCGTCAGTCTGGCTTCGACGGCTTTCTTGGTAAACCACTCGACCCCGACCGGTTCCCTGAGCAAATCCGTCGCATCATGAGGGGTGAAGCGGTCTGGGAAATAAGTTAGCCGAGTAGTCCTTCGGCAAAACCTGCCAGTAAACCCAGGATGGAGAAGCGCATGTCGCCTGAAAACAAACCAAGACCGGCCTCGATCAGGCTGATAAGAAGGCTTGAAGCGATCTTCGCTGCCAACCGCCGCCGCATCCGCGAATTGGAAGCTATTGCAGCCAGCAGCCAGGCGATTTCCAGCGCACCCGACCTCGCCGCACTCTATGAATTGTTACATGAACACGTCCGGCAGACCATCGGGGATGTGGATTTCCTGATCGCGCTTTATGAACCCTCGACCGACTCGATCCACATTCCCTATCTCTATGAAATAACCGCTGCCGGCCGGGCAACCACCTCGCTGGAATCCTTCCCGCTCGGCGAAGGTCTGACCTCTATCCTGATCCGCACCAAACAGCCTCTGATGATCGTCGAGGACACAATAAAACGCGCCACTGCGCTGGGTGCAAAAGTGGTTGGAGAACCAGCCAAATCCTGGCTGGGGTCGCCGCTTATTGTAGCTGACGCGGTGATCGGCGCGATCATCATCCAGGATACCAGGAACGATAGGGCTTTCGACGAAACAGACCTGCGATTTATTAGCGCACTTTCGGCGCAGGTCGCGGGCGCGATCTACAACGCCCGCCTCTTGGACGAGACGCGCCAGCGCGCGTTCCAACTCCAAACGGCGGCTGAAATTGCGCGGGATGTTTCCAGCTCGCTCGACCTGGACGAGTTATTTGTCAAAGCCGTGATGTTGGTGCGTGAGCGCTTCAACTTCTACCATGCAGGGATTTTCCTGCTTGATCCCGGCGGCGAATATGCCGTCATCCGCGAGGCGACCGGCGAGGCTGGCGCCCAAATGAAACGCGCCGGACACAAATTAGGCGTCGGTTCCAAATCCATCGTCGGTTACGTCTCTGGCTACGGAAAACCCCTGGTCGTTAATGATACCAGCCGGGACGAAACCTATTACGCAAATCCTCTCTTGCCCGGGACGCGCGCCGAAGCTGCTCTTCCGCTCAAAGTAGGCCAGCGCATCCTCGGCGTCCTGGATGTCCAGAGCACTGTCCCTTACTCCTTTACTGGAGATGATGTAAACGTCCTGCAAGTTCTAGCGGATCAATTGGCGGTTGCAGCAATCAACACCGAATTATTCGCCGAAACCCAGGAACACCTCGCCCAGCATCGCTTGCTGCACCAGGTCACAACTGCCGCAGCCTCCAGCGCCACACTCGAAGAAGCCTTGAACAGCGCAGTACAACACCTCCAGCTCACGATGGGTGGAGACCGGATTGTGATCCTTTTGGCTGACAAAGAGAAACAAGTCCTCGAAGTAAAGGCGGCTGCCGGGTACTCCGCTAATGTAAAACATATCCAGGTTCCCTTTGATCGCGGTATTACCGGTTGGGTAGCCACCCACAAGAAAGCGCTGCGAATCGAGGATGTTACCCAGGACCCGCGTTACATCTCCATTGACCCGAATATACGCTCCGAATTAGCCATCCCGCTTTTCTACCGGGACGAAATATTGGGGGTCTTGAACGTTGAAAGCGAGCGCATAAAGGCTTTCAGCGAAACCGACCAGGAAATGCTCGGCACGCTGGGCGGAAGCCTGGCCGCGGTAATTGCCAACGCCCGTCTGGTCGAGGAAACCCACCAACGCAATGAAGAACTGGGGACGATCAACCGCGTCGTTTCCATGATCTCGACTGCGATGAACCTCGATGAAGCTTTGCAGACCATCACCCGTGAACTTGTTTTCGCCATACCTGCAGCAGGACGGTCAGGCATTGCGCTATTGGATGATGCGCAAACCATGCTCACGGTTGTGGCTGATTTCTCCAAAGATCCAAACGAAACAACAGCCGTTGGCGTAAAGATTCCTATTGAGGGGAATCCGTCCAGTCAACAGGTCATTGCCACGCATAAGTCCGTAATCGTTGACGACGCTCAAAATAATCCTGCACTTCCCCCCGACCTTCGGGCTGTGTTCCGGCAGCTCAGCATCGAGTCTGTCTGCATCTTTCCGATCTTTGTCAACAACGAAGTGATTGGAACGCTGGGCATTGATATTGTCCAAAAAGGCATTACCCTCACGCAAGCGCAAATTGACCTCGTCAATACGATCCTTGCTCAAGTTACAAACATCATCGAGAAAATCCGTCTTTATGATGCCGCGCAGCGAGAAATTGCCGAACGCAGGCGCACCGCAGAGGCATTGAGCCGCTCCGAAGCAGAGTTGCGCGCTTTGTTCGCCTCGATGACGGACGTTGTTCTGGTCGTGGATAAAGACAGCCGCTACATCCGCATCGCACCGACCAACCCTTCACGGCTTTATCTCCCCCCGGAAGAACTGCTCGGCAAAAAGATGACCGACATCTTGCCGCGGGAGATCACCAAGCCATTCATCCCGGCGATCAAAAAAGCTTTACGCAGCGCTGAAGTGGCCAACATTGAATATCCACTTGAAATCGGCGGACAAACCTTCACGTTTGATGCCAGTATCTCCCGCCTAAGCGAAGACCAGGTTTTCTGGATCGCGCGCGACATAACCGAGCGCAAGAAATTCGAGGATGCGCTGCGCCGCAACAATGAGTACCTGGCAACTTCGGCTGAAATCGGACGCCTGATTACTTCGACCCTCGACCTGAACACGCTCTTCACGCGTACCGTAAACCTGATCCGCGAGCGCTTTGGCTTTTATCACGCGGCCATATTCGTAATCGAAGAAAGCGGGATGAATGCCGTGTTAGAAGAGGGCACCGGCAAGGCCGGCGAGGAAATGAAGAGCCGCGGCCACTCATTGCCAGTCGGTTCACGGTCCATCGTCGGCACGGTGACCTCGACGGGAACACCTTTGGTGGTCAATAACACCGCCATTAATCCCACCCATCGTTACAACCCGCTGCTGCCGGATACTCGCGCAGAAGCGGCCATCCCCCTGCGCATCGGTGAGCGCATTATCGGCGCGATTGACATCCAATCCCAGCAAGCGGAGGCGTTCATTCCGGCCGATATTGCCGTCCTGCAAGCTTTGGCTGACCAGATCGCGATTGCCATAGACAATGCCCGCTCCTACGAAATCGCCCAGCAAGCCATTAAAGAGATGCGCGAGCTTGATAGCCTCAAGAGCCAGTTCCTGGCCAATATGAGTCACGAACTGCGCACTCCGCTCAATTCCATCATTGGCTTCTCACGCGTGATCCTGAAAGGCATTGACGGGCCGGTTTCCGAATTGCAGCAACAGGATTTAACCGCCATCTATAACTCCGGCCAGCACCTGCTGAGGCTGATCAACGATATTCTCGATCTTTCCAAGATCGAGGCCGGAAAAATGGAATTGAACTTCGAGGATGTCAATATCGCCGATATGATCAATAGTGTCATCCCCACACTTACCGGCCTGATCCAAGACAAACCCATTAAACTCGAACGGATAATTGCAGCGGATATTCCCAACATCCCCGCCGACTCCATGCGCCTGCGCCAGGTGCTGCTCAACCTGCTTTCGAATGCGGTAAAATTCGCGGGCAAAGGGAAGATCACCATCCGTGCGGGTGTGGAAAACAACCCCCAAGGCCAGCCGGAGGTCATCATAAAGGTCTCCGATAGCGGCCCAGGCATAACGCCTGAAAACCAGAAGAAACTCTTCCAG
Source organism: Anaerolineales bacterium (assembly GCA_030018695.1). GTDB lineage: Bacteria > Chloroflexota > Anaerolineae > Anaerolineales > Villigracilaceae > CG2-30-58-95. The sequence continues at coordinate 19,265 of JASEHI010000025.1, read as the reverse complement.
CCCTTCTCGCAGGTGGATGCCTCGCCAACCCGCAAAACGGGCGGCAGCGGGTTGGGCCTTTCAATCTCTCGCCGCCTGGTGGAAATGCACAACGGCCGGATAGGGGTCCAGAGTACTGTCGGCAAAGGCAGCACCTTTTTCTTCACCCTCCCGATCCCCAATCTCGCAGGAGCAGCGTAAATCCCCGGCCCTGCGTCACGGGGAAGGTAGTCAATAAGCATGTCTTTTATTATCAAATGTCTTGATTGCGGCGACGCCGCACCTTATTTCCCGACCTCGGTCAACTGCCCGCGCTGCAACAGCCAGTGGCGCGAGGCGCGCTACGACTACGAATCCCTTGCCGATACCTTTCTCCTCCGCTTGGATGGGCAGCCCTTTGACCTTTGGCGCTATCGCGACCTCCTGCCAGTCCAAAACCCCGACCCAACCCTTTCCCTCGGCGAGGGCGGCACGCCCCTCATCCGGGCCAACAAACTCGGCATGATGCTGGGATGCCCCAACATCTTCATCAAAGACGAACGCCAGGGACCGACCAATTCCTTCAAGGATCGCCAGGCTGCCGTAACCGTGGCAGCCTTGAAAGAAGCCGGCGTCACCGAAATGGTCGCCGCGTCGACGGGTAACGTGGCGATTGCGTACTCCGCCTACGCGGCCCGCGCCGGGATCAAATTGTGGGCCTTCGTCACCAGCCTCGTCCCGGCGGTCAAGATGCGGGAGATCGCCCTCTACGGCAGCCAGGTGGTCAAAGTGACCGGCTCGTATGACCAGGCCAAGCAGATCGCCGCCGAGTTCGCCCACCAGCGCAACCTCTACCTGGACATGGGCGCGCGCACCATTACCTCGATCGAGGCGATGAAGACGATTGCCTTCGAGATCGCCGAACAACTGACGCTGCTTTCCGCACCCGCCTTCGGTTCTGCCCCCCGGCGGACGCCGGACTGGTACATCCAGTCCATCAGCGGCGGGATGGGACCGCTGGGGGTGGCAAAAGGATTCGCGGAGCTGCAAGCCATGCACATAGTGGAACGCATCCCGGCGATTGCCGCCATCCAGGCCGAAGGCTGCGCGCCGATGGTCACGGCCTGGAAAGAGGGCCTGGAGAAGGCCATCCCGGTCACTTCGCCGCACACCTACATCGAGACGCTGGCAACCGGCGACCCGGGACGCGGGTACACCTTGCTGCGCAAGTGGATTGACAAAACGAAAGGCGTCTTCGAAAGCGTAAGCGACGAAGAGGCTTATCGGGCTATGCACGTGCTGGCAAAGATGGAAGGAATTTCCATGGAACCGGCGGCGGCGGTCGCCTTCGCCGGTCTCTTCAAATTGGTACGGGCGGGTGTGATCAAACCTGACGAGACGGTCGTGGTCAACTGCACCGGCCACACCATGCCGACCGAACCTTTCCTGCTGGGCGACCAGTGGACGCGCAACGTGGACCTCACCGAGCGGCGGGCAGAAGAGACGCCGCAGGAGGGGCTGCTTTCCGCGCTCAGCCACATCGCCCCCGACCGCTTCCCGCGCGTGGCCATCGTGGACGACAGCCCGGAGGCGCGCCAGCTTATCCGGCGCATCCTGCAAGCGCAAGGTAATTACACGATTTATGAGGCGGCTGGCGGCAAAGAAGCCTTGCAGATGATCGCGCGTGAAATCCCCGATCTCATCATCCTCGATTTAATGATGCCAGAAATGGATGGTTTCAGCGTCCTTGACAGCCTCAGAGCCTCGCCGGCGACAGCCGCGATCCCCGTTATTGTCGCAACCGCGAAAGAATTGACCGCCGCAGAGAAAAGCCGACTGACAGGCCAGATCCAGGCCCTGATGCAAAAAGGCGATTTCCTCAATGACGAATTTCTCGCTGAAGTAAGCACGCTGCTCCGCGAAGGATAAACAAGAAGGAGTAGCGGATGCACAAGAAGGAAGGTCGCGCAACCGGAATTGGAGCCGCCCTGGCTTCCGCTCTTTTCCTTGGTCTAACGCCCATCTTTGGAAAACAAGCCATCATTCTCGGTTTCTCTCCGCTTGCGGTAGTTGCCCTGCGCACCATTATGGCCGCAGGTTTGCTTCTGCTGCTCGTCGCAACTTTTCGACGTTCCTATCTTTACATCTATCCTGCCGGTTTGCTTGGCTGTGCGCTGGCCGGCGCAATCAATGGTTTTGGTTCTCTTCTCTATTACATTGCGCTTGGGCGTTTGAATGCCAGCATTGGGCAGCTTTTATTTTCACTCTATCCGGTCTTTCTTGCCTTCTGGTTGTTGACCGACCGCCAGACATTTAGCCTTCTGACCTATTTACGCATGGGTGTTGCCAGCGCAGGTGTTATTTGCCTCACCTACAACCAGGCGGATGGTATAAATTGGAGCGGTGTGGCCCTGATGCTGGGCGCGGCGGCCATGTACGCCCTCCACCTGCCCATCAACCAGCGCGTACTCTATGACATCCCCGCCCCCACCGTTACGCTTTACACACTCCTGGCGATGAGCGTTGTCGTCGTCCCCGTTTATCTGCTCTTTGACCGGGGACTTCCCGACGAACATGTATCCTGGTGGCCGCTGATCGGCTTGACCCTGGTCACATTCCTCTCGCGCCTGGCCCTGTTCCTGGGCGTCAAGCATTTGGGCGGGATGCAAACCGCGTTGCTGGGCTTGAGCGAGCTTTTTGTAGCAGTAACATTGAGCCATTTGTGGCTACGCGAAACTCTGGGATTCTTTCAATGGATCGGCGCAGCGCTTCTCGTCTTGAGCCTGACCCTCATCGGTCTTGAGAAATTCTCGCCCAAAAAACGGGACGCCCGGGGCGGCTGGTTGAGCTGGGTAAGACCACCGGAAGTGCCACCGAATATCCCGTGGGGACGATGAGCAACGCACCTGATTTATTCGTCGTCGGCGGCGGATTGGCCGGCAGCGAAGCCGCATGGCAGGCAGCTCAAAAAGGGCTGTATGTTCACTTGTATGAAATGCGGCCAGGGATTTCTACCGGCGCGCATCAAACCCCCGACCTGGCCGAACTGGTTTGCTCAAATTCATTCGGTTCCAACCTGCCAGATCGAGCCTCCGGGGTGCTTAAAGACGAGCTTCGCCGCCTCGGCTCGATGCTGCTGGAATGTGCTGAAGCAACCGCCCTGCCAGCCGGCAGTGCCCTGGCTGTTGACCGAGGCGGCTTCTCCCGGCTGGTCAGCGAGCGGATCACCTCCCACCCACGCATCGAAGTACATCGCCAGGAAGTAACCGCTATCCCGCGATCTCCAGCCATTATTGCTTCTGGCCCGCTGACTTCCGAAAATCTCTCGAAAGCCATTGCAGAGCTGACCGGCGAGGAGCATCTGCATTTCTACGATGCCATTGCGCCCATCGTCACGCTCGAATCGATCAACAAGGAGGTCGCCTTCCGCGCCTCACGCTACGGCAAGGGAGAACAAGATGCGGGCGACTACATCAACTGCCCTTTCACGCCGGCAGAATACGAATCCTTTGTCGAGGCGTTGATTTCTGCCGAGCGCATTCCATTGCGCGACTTCGAGAGAGAAGTCGAAGCCGGCGTCAAGGCCGGCGTCCATCGCTTCTTCGAGGGCTGCCTGCCGATAGAGATCCTGGCCCGGCGCGGGCGCGAAGCATTGGCCTTCGGACCGCTGCGACCGGTCGGCCTGACTGACCCGCATCAGGCAAAACGCCCTTATGCTGTCGTCCAGTTGCGCCAAGATAACCTGGCAGCCAGCCTTTACAACCTGGTTGGTTTCCAAACCAACCTGACCTTCCCCGAACAAAGGCGCGTGCTGCGTATGATCCCCGGTTTGGAGAAGGCTGAATTTATGCGCTACGGACAGATGCACCGCAATACCTTCATCGCCGCCCCCAGGGTTTTGCTCCCCACGCTGCAATTCCGCGGCCGCGCCGATTTGTTCTTCGCCGGACAGCTCACCGGCGTGGAAGGCTACATGGGAAACATCGCCAGCGGACTTCTGGCCGGCTGGAATGCGGCGCGCCTGTTGCAAGGTCAGGCTCCCGTCACGCTGCCGGTCACGACCATGCTCGGCGCGCTATGTCATTACATCACTCATGCCGACCTGGCTGATTACCAGCCGATGAAGGCCAACTTTGGCATCCTGCCGCCGTTAGTGATAGATCAGCTCATGGGCAAGCCCCCACACTTCGGGGGTAAACGCGAGCGCGCAAAAGCCTATGCCGAACGCGCCCGGCTGGATTTGGCTCAATTCCTGGGATCAATTTCTCGATAAAAGTAGGGCAGGTTTCTTACCCGCCATGTCTGGCGGCAGGTTCAGAAACCTGCCCTACGCTAGAAAGATAGGAATTCTATGATCCTACGCCACAGCGGACGCATTCTCGTTATCCTCCTCTTCCTGACCCTGGTCGCGCTTTCAGCCTGGCGGTTTGCAAAGGGCTGGGTTCTACCCCAGGCAACTCTCGGAGAATTCGACGGCCAAAAGGCACTGCAGGATGTACAATACCAGACCTCTCTCGGCGCGCGCATACCCGGCAGCGCGGCGCACGCCCAGATCGTGGAATGGATGCGCTCCGAATTGGAATCGGTGGGCTGGCAGGCTGAAGTCCAGAATAGCGCGGCGATGGGGCATCCCATTCAGAACATCGTCGCCAGCCGGTCAAATCAACCGCCACAGATCATCCTGGCCGCGCACTACGACAGCCGCCTGGTCGCCGATCGGGATGCAGATCCAGGTAAACGCTCCGAACCCGTTCCGGGGGCGAACGACGGCGCTTCGGGTGTGGCCGTGCTGCTCGAACTGGCGCGCAGGTTGCCATCCGATACCGTTCCAGTCTGGCTGGTCTTCTTCGACGCTGAGGATAACGGCGGTCTACCCGGCTGGGACTGGATCCTCGGCTCACGTGCTTTCGTCGCCGCGCTCGAGCATCGTCCGCGAGCGGTCGTCGTCGTGGACATGGTCGGTGACGCGGATTTGAATATCCACATCGAGAGGAATTCCGATTCCCAGTTAGTTGCAGAGATATGGGCGCAGGCCGCCGCGCTAGGATACGAGAAGTCCTTCATCCCCATACCCAAATATAACATCTTGGATGATCATACCCCCTTTCTCGAAGCCGGTACCCCTGCGGCAGTGCTGATAGATTTCGATTACCCTTACTGGCACACCAGCGCCGATACCGCCGACAAGGTATCCGCACAAAGCCTGAAAGCCGTTGGCGAGACTTTGCTGGCCTGGGTGATCGCGCAAAAAGGCAGTCGCTGAGAGGGCATTTCGGCATTTACCCTCATTGCCAAAACAGCCAACCTGACGTAAACTACCATAGGTGGTGGCCTGAGGCCAAAGTTTATGAGCGTTCTAACTACCCTGGCTCGGATCCGACCTGCCTTTCTTCAACGCGCCATCAATCGCATGGCGCGCGGCGCCGGCGTGCGCGCTGATTTCGAGGAACAACTCGATCAATTCTACGATCTCCTCATCCAAGCCGTTGAGACCGGCGACCCGTCCTGGCTGGATTCCGTACTTTACAACTGGGCGGCATCCTTGACGCAGAGCGACCTCCAGGAAGGGCAAAAGAACGTTTCCGCGGTCCTGGATCACATGCTCATCCATACCTACGAAATTGCCCGTGAGGACCTCGAGGAAAAGGAAGCCCTGGATTTATTGGGTGCAGTGCTGCCAATATTTACCTATGCCTTGGACAAGGCTGCCCGGTTTGAAATGGAAACGCGCGTCACGTACATCTCAAACGAATTGGCTGATATCCAGCAGGAGCTGGAACGGCTGGATCGCAACAAATCGAATTTCATCGCCGTGGCCGCCCACGAACTGAGGACCCCGCTGACGCTCATCGAAGGCTACAGCGCGATGATAGGTGAGATGCTCAAGAAGGATGAAAATGGTCAGATCGCTTCGCTCCTGGATGGCGTCAGCAATGGCATCCAGCGTTTACGTTCCATTGTGGATGACATGATTGACGTCTCGCGGATAGACACCGACCTGCTCTCGCTGAATTTCCAACCCCTCCGCCTAAATCAAATCTTCAGCCAACTCAAATATAAAATTAATGATTCGCTCGCTTCCCGTCGGCAATCCTTGAATACCCGTGCCTTTTCCGGCAGCAATGAAATGATCTTCGCCGACTCGGAGCGTCTCAATCAGGCTTTCCATAACATCCTGGTGAATGCGATTAAATATACGCCGGATGGCGGCAGGATAACGGTGGACGGGCGGATGTTGCCGGGTTTCATCGAAGTCACCATTACGGACACCGGCATCGGTATCTCGCCTGAGTATCAGGCCGTCATCTTCGATAAATTTGGACAAATTGGCGATACTGCGCGACACTCCAGCGGAAAGACCAAATTCAAAGGGGGCGGCCCTGGCCTCGGTCTGCCGATCGCGCGCGGCATCCTTGAAGCGCATGGCGGGACGATCTGGGTCGAATCAAAAGGGCACGACGAGAAACGCTGTCCCGGCTCTACATTCCACGTCTTGCTTCCGATCCGAACAGAGCCGCCGGATCCCAAAATTGCCAGGCTTTTTGGCTTTGAAGTCAATCAGAAAGAAGATTAATGTCTAAGAAACTCCCTTTACCAACCACGCCCCCGCGCGAGCGCGCCTATTTGGTCGGTGTTGAAATTTATGGACGGGAACATCTGCTCTCGCTCGAGGATTCACTCGCCGAATTAACCCTTCTGGCCGATACGGCCGGCCTGGAGGTGACCGGTGAACTGACCCAAAAACTGGAGCGGGCAAACGCCGTAACCTTCATCGGATCGGGAAAAGTAGCCGAACTCAAAGCCCTGGCAGAAGAGACACTCGCCCAGTTGGTCGTTTTCGATGACGAACTCTCGCCCCGCCACCAGCGCGAACTGGAAAAACTTCTCGGTACCAACGTCCGCATCCTCGACCGCACCGCACTGATCCTGGATGTTTTTGCCCAACATGCCCATACCAACGAAGGCATGTTGCAGGTCGAACTGGCGCAATACGAGTACTACCTGCCGCGTCTCACCGGCGCATGGACGCACCTGGCGCGGCAGGCGGGCGGAGGAGGAGGGAGCGCCGGCTCGGTCGGCGGCGTGGGTCTGCGCGGCCCTGGCGAAACGCAACTGGAATTGGACCGGCGCAACATCCGCAAGCGCATCGCCCACCTGAAAGGTGAACTGGAAAAGGTGCGCGCCCACCGCATGAGATACCGCCTGCAACGCAAACGCTCGCGCGTCCCGATTGTGGCTCTGGTCGGCTATACCAACGCCGGTAAATCCACGCTGCTCAACCGCCTGGCCAAAGCGGACGTCTACGTGGCCGATAAACTCTTCGCCACCCTTGACCCGACCACGCGGCGCGTCGAACTCCCCGGCGGATACCAGGCCCTTCTCACCGATACAGTCGGCTTCATCCAGAAATTGCCCACCACGCTGGTGGCCGCCTTCCGCGCCACGCTCGAAGAGATCGCCGAAGCCGACCTGCTGCTGCACATTGTGGATATTTCTCACCCCAGCGCCATGAACCAGGCGCAGGCCGTCCAACACACGCTGAAAGAGATCGGCGCCGGACACATTCCGATGATCACCGTGCTGAATAAAATTGACCGCCTCGCGGACCCCCAGGCGGCGCGCGCCGCTATTCAGCATTACCCGCAGTCAGTGGCCATCTCCGCCCGGACGGGCGATGGCCTCCCCGACATGCTGGCGCTGCTGCACAACGCGCTTTACGAGACTTACACTCCCATCCTGGTGCGCCTGCCCTACCAGCAGGGACAGTTGATCTCACTGTTCCACGAGGTCGGCCAGATCGAGCGCGTCGAGCACGAGCGCGGCGGCGTGTTGATGCAGGGAAGCATCCCCGGCCGGCTGACAGCTCAATTCAGTCTCTGGCAGTTACGGCCGGGCGAGAAAGAGATGGAAGTGGAGGAGGATGAAGTATAAAATGCGATGGCTCAACACGCTACTGGACAAACTCTCTGAATTCCTGGCCCACCGCAAGGGACTGTTGCCGCTGTTGGGCGTTCTTTTGATCCTGGTCAACCTGATCCTGCAATTCCTGCCTCCTGGCTGGCTGGCGCAATCCAATTTATTGTTACATATCGGGGTGATCCTTGCCATTTTAAGCATGATGCTGGCATGGGCGCTGTAAACAGAACTGATCACTATATCTTTGGTCCCGCCTCCACCACTTCCTTCGGCGTATCCGCCTCGAATTTCTTCATGTTATCAATAAAGCGCGAAGCCAGTTGCTTGTATTTCTTCCAGTAATCGGCCTCTTTCTGCCAGGAATGGGATGGGTACATTACATCCGCCGGCACCTCCGGGCAGGTTTGGGGGACCTCGAAGCCGAAAACCGGATCCGTGTAATATTCGACATTATCCAGCGCGCCGTTCAACACCGCGTTGAGCAGGTCGCGGGTGTGCTTGATGCTGATGCGCTTGCCGACGCCGTATGGCCCGCCCACCCAGCCGGTATTGACCAGCCAGCACTTGACGCCGTAGCGCTCGATCTTGCGCCGCAGCAAGTCGGCGTAGAAGGCTGGACGATGCACCATGAACGGTCCGCCGAAACAGGCGCTGAAAGTGATCTCCGGTTCCTCGCGCAGGCCGATCTCCGTGCCGGCGATCTTGGAAGTGTAGCCGGAGATGAAATGGTACATGGCCTGTTCCACGCTCAAGCGCGCAATCGGAGGCATCACGCCGGAGGCGTCGCAGGTCAGGAAGATGATGTTCTTGGGGTGGCCGCCGCGCTTCGCGGTGACGGCGTTCTCGATATAATCCAGCGGATACGCGGCGCGCGTATTTTCAGTCAGCGAGGCATCCTCCAGATCAATCAAGCGCGTCACCGGGTCGTAAATCACGTTTTCGAGGATCGTCCCGAAGCGGCGCGTGCAGGCGTAGATCTGCGGCTCGGCAGTGGCAGAAAGCTGGATGACTTTGGCATAGCAGCCATCCTCGAAGTTGAAGACGCCATTGTCACTCCAGCCATGCTCGTCGTCGCCGATCAGACCCCGCGCCGGGTCCGTGGAAAGGGTCGTTTTCCCGGTCCCGGAGAGACCGAAGAAGAGCGCCACGTCGCCGTCCCGGCCCACATTGGCCGAGCAGTGCATGGTCATCACGCCGTCGAGCAGCGGCAGGAGATAGTTCAGCAGGGTGAAAACCGACTTCTTGATCTCGCCGCCGTAGCCGGTATTGCCGATGATGCACAGTTTCTGGGCAAAATTCAGCACGATGAAGGTCTCGGTGGGCGTCTGGTCAATCTGCGGGAAAGCCTTGAAACCAGGGGCGGAGATAACGGTAAACTCCGGCGCGTGTCGCCGGTATTCCTCGGCCGTCTGCGGCTTGATAAACATGTTGCGCGCAAAAAGGCTGTGCCAGGCGTACTCGGTCACGATCCGCACCGGAAGCCTGTAGTCCGGGTCCGCGCCGCCGTAGCAATCCTGGACGAAGATGTCGCGCCCTTGCAGATAGCCCTGCAGGCGGCTGAACAATTCGTCAAACTTTTCGGGCGCAAAGGGACGGTTGTATTGTCCCCACCAGATGTTTTCTTCGCTGGTCGCTTCGCGCACCACGAACTTATCACTGGCAGCGCGAGCGGTATGTTTACCAGTGTTGACGACGAGCGACCCCATCTGCGAGATATGCGCCTCGCCGCGGAAGACGATCTCTTCGTAGAGCGCCTCGGTGGGTAGATTCCAGTACACTTTGCGCAGATTGGTCAGGCCGAGATAATCCAATCCATAATCGCCACGAATGGCTCCAGCTTCGCTTTCTGTGGGAGTTTTGATGTTCAAGATATTGTTCATAATCCATCCTTGTAAGAGAGGAGAGAGTCGAGAGTCGGGAGTCGAGATTAGTTCTTCCAATACTCACGACTCTCTACTCACGACTCACGACTCTCTGCTCACGACTCTCTACTCACGACTCTCTTATAACCAATCCCTCACCAGCTTCCTATCGCCAATATAAATCTCGCTCGGGGCGTTGGCATCCAGCGCCCACTTCATGCGCTCGACGCCCTCGGTGATATCTTTCACGCTGCCGGCGTAGCTGAGACGCAGGTGACCTTCCATGCCAAACTCGCCTCCCGGAACGGTGACGACGAGTGCCCGCTTGAGCAGGTAATTCGATAAATCCACCGAGTCTTTTGCCACGCTCGTGCGGAGATAAGCGCGGAAATCAGGCAGGGCATAGAAGGTGCCGCCCGGTTTGGCGCAATGTACATCCGTGAAGGAATGCAGTTCTTTCATCAGCACATCGCGATTGTTCTGGATGCTCAAGCGCAGGCTCTCGACGATGCTTTGCATCCCGGTCAGCGCGCCCTCGGCCGCGGCCTGCATCACGGGCGAGACGCAGGTGGTTGTCTGCGATTGGACGTTGGTCATCACCTCGACCATCCACTTAGAAGCCACCGCCCAGCCGATGCGGAAGCCGGTCATGCCGTACAGTTTCGCCACGCCGTTGACGACAATCACTTTCGTGTTTTCGGTATCCTTATTGGTGAATTTGTAAGCCGGGGCGGGAACGCGACCATCGAAGACCAGCTTATGGTAAATGTCATCACAGATGAGATAAATGCCCCGGCTCTCGCATAGTTCGACCAATTTGGCGATCAACTCATCCGGATAGACCGCGCCGGAGGGATTATTCGGGCTGTTGACGATGATCGCCTTGGTATATGAACTGACCGCCCGCTCGATTTCCTCATAGCACGGGATAAATCCGCCATCCTCGGGGGTGACAATGACCGGAATGGCCCCCACCATCCTGATGATTTCCGGGTAACTGACCCAGTAGGGCGCAATGACAATGATTTCATCCTGGGGGTTGCACAGCGTAAAAATAATATTGAAAAGCGACTGCTTCGCCCCCTCGGAGACAATAACGTTAACTGGAGATACCATCCGGTTGTAATTTTCTTCGGTATAGCGGATGATCGCCTTTTTCAGCGAAGGCAGCCCATCCGTGGGCGTGTACTTGACGTCGCCGCTGCATAGTTTAGCCGCTGAACTTAAAATCGCGGTTATGGGGGCTTTATTCTTGGGTTCACCGATCCCCAGGTGGATGACCGGTTCCCCGCGCTCGCGCAGCAGGCGAGCCTCTTCGTTCAACCTGAGGGTTGGCGACTCGGCAATCGCACAGGCAACCAGACTTAAGCTCATGGTGCTTCTCCTGTCCAGCAATATTGACAAAAATTCTGGTCAGTGCTCATGACCAGATTCTTCGATAGTGCTCTTATTTACTTTAGGCGATTATACTACAATGAAAGATTTTCGAAATCCTCCGCTGTTCCGAGGGTCAAACGGGTTGTTTCCCCGGAAATGCGTTTGACCAGGCTGGTAAGCACACTGCCGGCGCCAATTTCCAGGAAGGTGGTAACCCCTTGGGCGAGCATGAACTGGATCGATTCCGTCCAGCGCACGCGGCAGGTCAACTGCGCGTTCAGGTCGGCGCGCAAAGCATGGACCTCTGAGATGGGCTGGGCGGTGATATTGCTGATTACCGGCAGCCGTGCGTCGGCAAATGGCGCGGCGTCCACGGCGGCTTTGAAATCCGACTCGGCAGAGGCCATCAGCGGGGAGTGCGCCGCGATGCTGACCGCCAGCAGGACTGCCCGGCGCGCCCCAGCCGCCCGGGCTAACTCCAGGACGCGTTCCAGCGCCGGTTTTGCCCCCGAAAGGACGACCTGGCCTGGGCAGTTGTCATTAGCCACCTTCACGATTTCCTCGGCGCGGCTGGCCTGTGCGCACAGGCTTTCGAGAGTCGGAATGTCCAGTCCCAGGATGGCAGCCATACCTCCCGGAGCAAGCTGCCCGGCGCGTTTCATCAGTTCGCCGCGCCGCCTCACCAGCCGCAGGCCAGCCGCGAAAGGCAATGCGCCGGCGGCGGTCATCGCGCTCAGTTCGCCCAGGGAGTGACCGGCGGCGTAGGCCGGCTGGAGGTCAGGAAAGCGCTCTTGTATAACCCGGTAAGCCGCGATTGAATGCACATACAGCGCCGGTTGCGTGTTCAACGTATCGTTCAATTCGTCTTCCGGACCGGCCCACATCAGGCGCGCAAGGTCAAAGCCCAGAATTTCGTTGGCTTCTTCAAAAGTCGTACGGGCAATTTCGTAACGGGCGGCAAGATCGCGTCCCATGCCCACGCTCTGCGAACCCTGGCCAGGGAAAAGTAAGGCAGTATGCTGAAAGTCGAGTGTCATGCCCCTTATAACACCGATGAGCCGTGAGTGTCACGGCTCATCGCTTATCGGTCGCTTATTTCTTCTTCTTTTTCTTTTTGATCTCGATGACCTCGCGGCCTTTATAGAAACCGCAACTCGAACAGACGGTGTGCGGCAAGGTCATCACACCACAGTTACTGCAAGCCACCAGGTTGGCAGTTTCCAGCGCATCGTGGGCGCGGCGGCGGTCACGACGGCCCTTCGAAAGTTTACGTTTCGGTTGTGGGGGCATTTCTTACTCCTTTATGTTAATTGATGTCACTGCGAACCGCCGCTCTTGCGGTGAAGCAGTCTCCCGGTTACAGGCAAAATTGATCTTTGGAAGAAAGTTCCCGCAATTTGGGATTGCTTCCCTTCGACAGGCTCAGGGCAGGCGTCGGGTCTCGATACGCCCGAAAAGCATGGGCTACTCGACCCTCCCCGAAATGACACGTTTCCGGCAGTTAAGCGGGTTGATTATAGTGGCGATGCGCAGGGGCGTCAAGCCTGCCGGTGCAATTTCAATCTCAAGACGGCTGCGACGGCAGGCAAGATGAGCGCCGCGCCACACAGAGGCGCGCCGGAAGGAACGGCTGGCGTGGGACTTTGCGCCAGCGACGCGGTCGTCAGTGTGGGTGTGATGGTCGTCGTGCGCGTCGGCGTGATGGTCGGCGTACGCGTCGGTTTGTTCACACAGCCCGGACTATCGTGATCTTCACAATATATGGATGTGGGCATCTGGGACGGTTCGGGCGTCGGTGTTGCCGTCAAAGCCAGAAATATATAATCGCTGCCCGTTTTTTGGACCCAGGTCGGAAGCCAATCACTCATCCAATCTGCCATATCAATGGCCCTCTGATTCGTTGGATCAAGCCGCAGAGAGATTGAAAGTTCTTGCATGGCACGCAGCAGCAGCGCCTCATAGCTGTATGAGCCATAACCCATATGATTGTATGAGCTGTAACCCATTTCCAACAGCTCGGCGAAGCCGAAATGCCAGAGCGCATCGTCGGGCAGGAGCGTAACGGCCTTATCATATGCTTCAATACTCAATTCAAACAATTCCCACCCGGCGGGATCCTGGCGGTAGTATTTGCCCCAATCAATAACGTCTTTATAGGCTTTCCCCAGCCGGCCCCAGGCTTCGCCGTCGTTTGGATTCTTGTTCACGTTTTCGCGCTCGTTGAGGACGCGCAGCCAGGTACTCGGTCTTGTCACATAAACTCGGAAATTGTAATTGCCATCTGGTTCAAAATCCTCGAGATGCCAACGGACTTCTTGGCCAGTGAAAACAGGTTCCGCTTCGACATTCGCAAAACCACTCAACAAACCGTTCCATCCGAATTCCACATTCATGCGGCTGGCCTCGTACGGCAGGCGCACAATAATATCCGCGCTGCCGATGGTACCATTCCAGCCCGCGCCTGTTGCCATGATATAACCAAATTCTATCGCCGGATTATAATCCCAGGCTGTTCCTTCGGCAGTATAGGTCGCCTCGATGAGGACATCCTGGCCTGGCGGGAAAGTTACTGGAAAGACAGCCCACCAACAATAACCACTCGTACAATCGGGCATCCATAATCGGCGTGTACCAACAGAGACATTGTCCACCTTCGCCCGAAAATCTTTAATCTCCAGTACCTCGCCAAGCCAGTTACGCATTGAAAGGGGGAAGCGGACATCTAGATACTCCTCCATGCTGCTCAAATTCCGCATCACAAAAGTAGCGATCACAACGGCTTGACCCTGCGAGGAGGCCGGATGAGATTTAAGAACACTGACAAGCACAGTTTCGCGGACCATACGCACCTGTGTTACTTCTCCATATGGGCGAATGTTAGCGCCGGGTGGTTGCTCGGGCGGAGCTATGTCAGCGCGGGCGGAATAGGAGGGGAAAAGCAAAGCAATCATTGTCAAGACAAGGCTAATGGCTATAACGCGCATCCAACTTGAAATCTTGTTCATTATCTCCATCCTTTTTCATCACGACCCATGCCGCAGATACGCCTCCATAAAGGCATTCAGGTCGCCATCCAGCACGGCCTGGGTGTTGCCAGTTTCATGTTCCGTGCGGTGGTCTTTCACCATCTGATAGGGATGCAACACATACGAGCGGATCTGGCTGCCCCATTCGGCCTTGGTGTATTCACCCCGCAGGACAGCGATCTCTTCTTCCTTTTCGGCGGTCTTTATCTCCAACAAACGCGAGCGCAGGACGCGCATGGCGTTCTCGCGGTTCTGCGTTTGGGAACGCTCGTTCTGGCAAGTGACGACAATGCCGGTCGGGAGGTGGGTGAGGCGGATGGCGGTGGCGTTCTTTTGGACATTCTGCCCGCCCGCGCTGGATGAACGGTAGACGTCAATTTTCAAATCCGCCGGCTCAATATATACTTCGTCGGGACTGTCCATCGCCGCCTGAGGCAATATCTCCACCAGGGCGAAGGAAGTGTGGCGGCGACGGGCGGAGTCGAAAGGCGACAGGCGCACCAGGCGGTGGACGCCCTTCTCCGAACGCAGGTAGCCAAAGGCATAACGGCCGGTGACGGCAATCGTGACGCTTTTTACACCCGCCTCCTCACCCTCGGTCATATCCCAGATATCCGTCTCATAACCATTGCGCTCGGCCCAGCGCAAGTACATGCGCATGAGTATCGCAGTCCAATCTTGCGAGTCGGTGCCGCCCGCGCCGGCGTGGATGGCAAGCAAGGCGTCCTCGGCGTCGTGAGGGCCGGAGAGCATGGCCGCGAAGGAACGCTTGTCTAACTCCGCTTCGATGACCGTGACCTCGCTTTCGAGCTCGGCGCGCAAAGATTCGTCCGCCAAGCCAGCCAGCTCAGAAGCGTCGGATATTTTGTGCGCAAAGCCGCGCCAATCGGCAATTTCCTCGCGCAAAGCGGAAGCCCGCTTCATGACTTGCTGTGCATGGGAGGGATCGTCCCAGAAATCAGATGCTTCTATTTCTTTTTCAAATAGCGCGAGCTGAGATTCCTTTGACGCCAAGTCAAAGACGCACCAGTAACTGAAAGATTAGCTCTCCCGCAGCGAACAAACGATCAATCAAGTCTTGCATTTCAACCTCGCTTGCTATTTGAAGAGATCGGTGTGGGTGCCTGTGCGTAGAGGGGTGTGAGCATCTATGCTTCCAGTTGCGCAAACAGATCGTCAACGTTCGTCGCCGTGTGCAGGTTGCGCCCGGCCAGCCCATCTTCGATGGCCTTTGCCGTTTCCTCGTTGGGAATGTGCACATCGAATGGCAATCCCTTATTCAAACTGACCTGCGCGAAGAACAGGTTGACGGCCTGGGTGGTGGTCAGGCCTAACTTGTTGAGAACAGCCTGAACGTCGGCTTTTACGTTGGGATCAAGGCGCACAGTAATCGTGGCGGTCTTAGTCATGCCTACCTCCATTTCGCAATGTATTGCAATTGTATCACAAGCTAGTATTATTGCGCAAAGTTATCGAAATTATGCCTGGCGTTCGCCTGCCCCCGCCAGGGGGTCGCGCCTTGGCGGTTTAATTTTATGCAGACAAAATCCCTTCCACAAACGCATCCGGGTCGAAGGGCTGTAAATCGTCGGGCTTTTCGCCCAAGCCAGCAAATAAGATCGGCAGGCCAAGTTCGTGCTGGATCGCAAAGGCCATTCCGCCGCGCGCCGAACTGTCCAATTTCGCCAGGATGATGCCATTCGCGGCGACTGTCTCTTTGAATGCGCGCGCCTGGTGAAGGGCATTCTGACCGGTGGTCGCATCCAGCACCAGCCAGACGGCGTGCGGCGCGCCCGGCAGGGCTTTGCCGACCACACGCTGCACTTTTTTGAGTTCTTCCATCAGATTATAGCGGGTATGCAAACGCCCGGCAGTATCCACCAGCACGATGTCCATCTTTTTAGTAATAGCCGAATGGATGGCATCGTAAGCCACCGCGCCCGGATCGGCGCCTGCCTGCCCGGCAAAGAACGGCAGATTCAGCCGCTCGGCCCAGATCTGCAACTGGTCAACGGCTGCGGCGCGGAAGGTGTCCGCGGCGACGAGCAGGGGTTTGAATCCCGCCTGGGCAAAGCGGCGACCCAGTTTGGCGGCAGTGGTGGTCTTCCCGGAGCCATTCACGCCGACAAGTAAGATGATGAACGGTCGCGTCGTCAACGTAAATGAAGGCGGTTCGAGCAGCCGGGAGCGGAGTTCGGCCTGGAGCAGAGACTGAAGCTCAGAAGCGCGCCGTAGGCCTCGGGTCCGGACAGCGCCTTTCAACGCCTCCAGCACGGACTGCGCCGTCTCGATACCCAAGTCAGCCTGGATCAACAAAGCTTCCAGTTCGTCCCAGGTTTCATCGGTAATCTCCGTCGCCCCGAGCAGACCAGCCAGTCGCCCAAAGGCAGCCTGACTGCTGCGGGTAAGTCCGTTCTTCCAACGTGCAAATAGATCTGCCATAGCGCGGGGATTATAACATGGAGACCCGGCTGTAACTTTTTTCGTGTTTGTGCATCTATATAGAGTATTACTCGGCCTCATTTGCGCTATCTGCGCAATTCGTAGGTCGGATTGCCAATCCGACTTACTGCGGTTACGGCTGGAGGCCGCGCTATGATATACTCGACTTGGAATTTGGAGGCAAGATGAGCGAAGGTTGGACAGAAATCAATCTCTGGGGCGAAGGCCTCAAGCCCAAAGATGTAGAACAGGCCATCCAGCTTTCAGAGGAGAAGTATTGTTCTGTGAGCCTCATGCTTGAAAAAGCGGCACACATCCATTCCGAGTACCGTATTCTAAAACCAGGCGAGTTAGTCGCTTAGTCTAATAGTCTGATAGTCTGATAGTTTCACAGTTTCATAGTTTCATAGTTTAAGGAGCATTTTAATGATAGAAGAACCCATTCATGTCACCGATGCCGCTTTCGAGAAATCGGTTTTGCAGAACCCGCTGCCCGTGATCGTGGATTTCTGGGCGCCGTGGTGCGGCCCGTGCAAGATGATCGCGCCGATGCTGGATAAGGTCGCCAAAGAACAGGCCGGCAAATTGATCGTCGCCAAAATCAACACCGACGAGAACCCGGAGTGGGCAACCAAGTACGGTGTACAAGGCATCCCGACCATGCTGTTCCTCTTTGGCGGCAAGATCGTCCACCGGCAAGTGGGCGCTACGCCGGAACGGATGTTGCGTGAGGCGGTGGGACAGTTCTTGGAAGTGACGGCGCAGCCGAAGCAGTGATAGAAATTTATTCTTTCACCCTCTCGATCTGCGCACCGAGTGAACGGAGTTTGCCATCCACGTTCTCGTAGCCGCGCTCGATTTGGCCGATATTGCGGATGGTGGACTGTCCCTGCGCGGCCAGCGCGGCCAGCAGGAGCGACATTCCGGCGCGGATATCCGGGCTTTCCATTTTCTCCCCGTATAATTTATTCGGCCCGTTGACGATACAGCGATGCGGGTCGCAGAGCACTATCTGCGCGCCCATGCCGACCAGCTTGTCCGTGAAAACCATGCGGCCGGGGTACATCCAGTCATGGAAGAGCACGCTGCCCTTCGCCTGCGTGGCGACGACGATGGCGATGCTCATCAGGTCGGTTGGAAATGCCGGCCAGACATTGGTCTTGATTTCCGGGATGGCATTACCCAAATCCGGCTCGACCTTCAGCCGCTGCCTGGCTGGGACGAGGATATCTTCGCCATCCACGACCCAATCCACGCCCAAACGATTGAAAACCAGGCGGATCATATCCAGATATTGGACACCAGCCTTGCGGATGCGCACCTCGCCGCGCGTGACCGCCGCCGCGCCGATAAAACTGATGACTTCGAGGTAATCCGGCCCAATGTTGAACTCGCCGCCGTGGAGCGCGTCCACGCCCTCGATGTGCAGCGTATTGGAGCCAATGTCGCTGATCTTCGCCCCCAAACTGTTCAACATCTGGCAGAGTTCCTGCACGTGCGGCTCGGATGCGGCGTTGCGCAGGAGAGTCGTCCCTTTGGCGCTGACAGCCGCCATGATGACGTTTTCCGTCCCAGTGACCGAAGCCTCGTCCAGCCAAATATCTGCGCCTCGCAACCGTTTGGCTTTGAAGTTAAATGAGCGCGCGTAATTGACCTTTGCGCCTAGTTTCTTGAGCGCCAGAATGTGCGTATCCACGCGGCGGCGGCCGATCACATCCCCGCCGGGAGGCGGCAGGTGCATTTCACCTGCGCGGGCGGTCATCGGGCCGGCGAGCAGAATAGAAGCCCGGATGCGGCGACACAGCTCCGGGTCCAGGTCAGCTGGCCTCACGCTGCGGGCGGTGACGCGCCACGAGCGGTCTCCCAGGTCAGCGACCTCCACGCCCAGGCTTTCGATCAACATGCGCATGTCGTAAACGTCACGGATATCCGGCACGTTGTGTAGAATGACCGCTTCGTCGGTCAACAAGCAAGCGGCCAGCAACGGCAGGGCAGCGTTTTTATTTCCAGAGGGCGTGATCTCGCCCTTCAAAGGAATCCCCCCCTGGATGATAAATTTTTCCATTGGCTCCTCCAACGTTTCAAAACTTAGACGCGATTGTAAGTTAGTTTTGGCGATTCGCCAATACCTGCAAAAGCACAGGTACATGGCCAAATTTAGGAACAGATTGGTTACGCGCAATTTGACCTTGCAATTTCATTAGTAGAAATGTTGAGGGATTCAGGTATAATGTAAATATGGAGATCAGATTGTTCATTCCCTTACTAAGCGGGCTTACGCTTGGTTGGCTGGTCAACTATCTGGCCGACGTGTTGCCGCACACCGCGCGCCTTAACCGGCCACTTTGCCTGAACCCGGATTGCAAGGCAACATTCCGCTGGACGGATTACCTGCTCCTGCGCGGCTGTCCCAAGTGCGGACGTGGCCGGGGCGTGCGGACGTACGGGATG
>JASEHI010000025.1:0-222 GCA_030018695.1 Anaerolineales bacterium | reverse complement strand
CCTGGCTGTGGCGTTATCGCTTCATATCTGGTTCTCGCCGCCCCTTACTTTAGGCTTTGCCCTCGGCTCAGTGATATTGACATACCTTTTATTGGTGGCGGTCATTGACCTGGAACACCGCCTGATCCTGCGTCCGCTCAGCATCGCCGGGCTGATCCTGGCTGCGCTGGCCGGGATTTATGTACGCGGCTGGCAAGGCACCTTGATCGGCGGCGCGGTGGG
>JASEHI010000024.1 GCA_030018695.1 Anaerolineales bacterium | reverse complement strand
ACGTGCTGCTGAAAACATCCGAGGCAGTCGCCAGCCTGCTGGTGGACAAGATCAAAGAAGCGATCAAGAAAGGCGGCCCGTTGGCCATGCTCGGCGGACTGCTGATCAAACCCGCCATGGGCAGCGTCAAGAAATTGATGGATCCCAGCGAAGAGGGCGCCGCGCCGCTCCTGGGCGTGAATGGCCTGGTCTTCATCGGACACGGACGCTCGGACGCCATCGCCATCAAGAATGCCGTTCGCGTCGCAAAACAGGCGGTCGAGTCCGGCGTGCTGACTGCGATCCGCTCAGCTATCGAACAATCACTAAAGGAATCGAAATGAGAATCGTAACCAACGAAAAACTGATCAAACGCAATGCCCGCATCGGCCAGGTCACCAGCCTGGCCGCGCTCGCCATCCTGGGCGCCGGCATGTACATCACTTTCACCACGCCCGATAAAGTCGCCTATTCGATGGGCGCGCTGATCATCGGCTTTTTCCTCTCACAGGTGGGGATTTACTTCGGCAACCGCTGGGGACGCCGGCCGCGCCCGGACGAAGTCCTCGACCGCAACTTGAAAGGGCTTGGCCGCGAGTACACCATCTATCACTACGTTACGCCCGTTTCTCATTTGCTGCTCGGGCCAGCCGGGCTTTGGACGCTGACGCCATATTATCAAGCGGGGACGATCACATACCAAAAAGGGCGTTGGCGTGTCAAAGGTGGCGGCTTTGCACAATCCTACCTGCGGCTTTTTGGACAGGAAAACCTGGGCCGTCCGGACCTGGAAGCGGAGGCCGGGGTCGAGAGACTCAATCGCTACCTGAGACGACAGCTCCCCGAGGGGGCCGAGCTTCCAGAGATCAAGACCGCTCTGCTCTTCACCAATCCCAAGGCCGAACTTAAGATCGAGGCTGCCCCTTTGCCGTCCCTGACGCCCAAGGATTTGAAAGACTTCTTACGCGAACAAGCCAAAGGCAAGCCCATCGAGACTCCCACATTGGAACTAATGCGCAAAACACTGCCTCAAGCGGAGAAGGGGAAGTAACGAGTCATAGTATGACCTCCATTGTCGCTCTTGACCTCGAAACCACCGGACTCGACCCGAAGAAGGATGCCGTTATCGAAATCGGAGCGCGCCGCTTTGACGGTCCGCGCGTCGAGGCTGAGTGGACAAAGCTCATCAATCCCAATCGCCATATCCCGGAATTCATCAGCGGCCTGACCGGCATCAGCGACGAGATGGTGCGCCAGGCGCCCGGCATCCGCGATGTGCTCGACGAACTAGAGGCATTCATCGGCGATGCGCCCATCCTGGGGCACAACATCCAGTTCGACCTTTCCTTCTTCAAAAAATACAATCTATTCACGCTGAACGACCGCGTGGATACTTACGAGATGGCCGCCGTACTCGTGCCCTCCGCCAGCCGCTACAACCTCGGCGCGCTGGGCCAGGCGCTCAACATTCCGCTCCCGGCCACCCACCGCGCCCTCGATGATGTGCGCGTCACGCACGGCGTCTATCAACGCCTCTACACCCAGGCGCTGGAATTGCCGCTCGAACTGCTCGCCGAAATCGTGCGCCACGGCGAGCCGCTGGATTGGGATGGCAACTGGATTTTTCAACAGATCCTGCGAGCGCGGGCTAAGGAAAGAATCGGCGCAAAAAAAGCGCGCGGAGGGGCTGGCGGGCCGCTCTTCGAACCGGCCGAGGAACGTTCCGGCGCGCCCATTCAACTGCCCAAAAATCCCGCGCCGGTGGACGTGGACGAAGCGGCTGCCATTCTGGAATACGGCGGGCCTTTTTCACAATACTTCGAAAGTTATGAGCATCGTCCGCAGCAGGTGGAAATGTTACGGGCGGTGTCAAACGCCCTTTCGTATGGGCAGCACCTGCTGGTCGAGGCCGGCACCGGCGTCGGCAAATCCCTGGCCTATCTTGTCCCGGCAGCGCTTTTCGCCCTGCAAAATAACACCCGAGTGGTCATCTCCACCAACACGATCAACCTGCAAGACCAATTGATTAAAAAAGATATCCCCGATTTGTGCGCCGCGCTCGGGCTTGACTTACGCGCCGCGGTGCTCAAAGGCCGCGCCAACTACCTGTGCCCGCGCCAGCTGGAAAACATGCGCCGTCACGGCCCGGCCAACGCGGAAGAGATGCGGGTGCTGGCGAAAGTGCTGGTCTGGACACAAAATGACGCCAGCGGCGACCGGACGGAAATCAACCTGAACGGCCCGGCGGAGCGGGATGTCTGGCTGCACCTCTCAGCCGAAGACGACGCCTGCACCACCGAAACCTGCCTGGAACGCACCGGCGGGGCATGTCCGTTTTTCCGAGCCAAACAGGCCTCCCAAAACGCACATCTGCTGGTGGTCAACCATGCGCTCTTATTGACCGACGTGGCCACCGGTAACCGCGTGCTGCCGGATTACGAGTATCTCATCGTGGACGAGGCGCACCACCTGGAAGCCGCCACCACCGGCGCGCTCAGTTTCCGCCTGACGCAGTTCGACCTGGAACGCCTGACGCGCGAGGTGGGTGGGAGCAGCTCGGGGGTTTTGGGATACCTGCTCAACGTCACGCGCGCCGCGATCAAGCCATCTGATTACGGCCTGCTCCACCAAAAAGTCGAGCGCGCCACCGATCTGGCCTTCCGCTTCGAAAATCAGGCGCAAGCCTTTTTCCAGGCGCTGAATGAGTTCATCGCCTTCCAACGGGATGGCAAGCCGCAGAGCATGTACGCCTGCCAGGAACGCATCCTGCCGGCCACCCGCACCCTGCCCGGTTGGGACGAAATCGAACTCACCTGGGATGCGGCGGGCGAAACCCTGCGCCTGTTGCTGGCCCTGTTGGGCGAACTGCATAAAGCGGCAGCCGACTTTTATTCCGACGGGCTGGAAGAAGCCGAGGACTTGATCGGCAGCCTGGGCAACCTCTTCCGGCGGCTGTCGGAAGCTGAAGCGACTGTGCGCGGGATGATATTCGAGCCTTCGACCGAATATGTTTATTGGGTGGAAATCAACCCGACTGGCAACCGGCTGGCGCTCAACGCCGCGCCCATTCATGTCGGCGCGCTGGTGGAAAAACATCTCTGGCACGAAAAAACCAGCCTCATTCTCACCTCTGCCACGCTGACCGCCAACGGCGAATTCACCTACCTGCGCAACACGCTCAACGCCGACGAAGCCGACGAGCTGGTGCTGGGTTCACCCTTCGATTACGAAGGCGCGGCGTTGCTTTATATTGCCAACGACGTGGCCGAGCCGAACGCGCCGGATTACCAAGGACAGGTCGAGCGCACCCTCGTCAATCTATGCACAGCCAGCGGCGGCCGCACCCTGGTCTTGTTCACCTCTTATGCGCAGCTCAAGCGCACTGCCAAAGCCATCAATGGCCCGCTGGCAAGTCAGGATATCATCGTCTACGAACAGGGCGATGGCGCTTCCCCCAACACTTTGCTGGAATCATTCAAGAGTTCCGAGCGGGCCGTGCTGCTCGGCACGCGCTCCTTTTGGGAAGGCGTGGACGTACCCGGTGAGGCGCTTTCAGTGCTGGTAATCGTCAAACTCCCGTTCGCGGTGCCCACCGATCCGCTGGTCGCGGCCCGTTCCGAGACGTTCGAAGACCCATTCAACGAATACTCCCTGCCCGAAGCCATACTGCGCTTCCGCCAGGGATTCGGGCGACTTATCCGCACTCAATCCGACCGCGGCGTGGTCGCCATCCTCGACCGGCGCGTGTTGACCAAAAAGTATGGCCGCGCCTTTCTCGACTCGCTCCCCCAATGTACGGTGCGAGTCGGATCGCTCAACGAGCTGCCCCGCGCCGCGGCGAAGTGGTTAAACTTATAGATGAGCATGATGGGACTACCGACCGGCAACCTGGGCATCCCGAACATCATGGGTATCATCCCCGGCATGACGGCCTTCGCCAGTTGGTTCATGAAATCGAAGATGAAGGCCCTCGGCGTTCCGCCCGTGCGTGAATATCTTGAAATGCTCTCGGACGGCGGCGCCAAGTTGTATGCCTGCAAGTTGACTGCCGACCTGTTCGGAATGAAGATGGACGATTTCGTCGAAGGCGTGGACAGCATCGTCACTGCCAGCGACTTCATTGACATGACCGAAGGCGCGCAAATCATATGGGTATGTTTCATTTCAGTTGAAACCGTCCCGAAGGTTGGCAAAAAACGATTAAATTTTCTCATCAAAACCTTCGGGACGTTCTTACTTCAACTCATTTGAAACACACCCTAATCATTTCCCTGTTTTATCCGCCTCACCTGAAAAGCAGCGGAACAGCAATCGTCAAAAAAATCGCCCAGAACATGTAGGCATTGGTTCCGATACTGAAGGCTGAGCGCAAACTTTCGACCCATGCCTGGCGACCGGATTTGTATTGCTTGACGATCAGCAGGATGAGAATGGCGATGTTGATGCTGTTCCAGCCGATGATGGTAAGACGATTGATGGTGATGCCCCCATCCACAGTGCGGTAGACTACTGCGGAGAGGGCGTAGAGGCTGATCAGAACAGCCAGGATCGCCACCGCCAGAATACCGTTGCGCAAAGCGTTCTGAACCTTGGTGGAGATGTCTTCCGGGCAAATTGGCGTGGCGCCGATCAGCAGACCCAGGATGGCAAACAACATGAGGTTGTAAACGATCAGCACGTCCCGATTGACAAAAGGTTCCATGAAGTTGAAGGGGATTACGAACAGGTAGATCACCAGAATCACCAGAGTCAAGGGCAAAAGCAGGCGCATCATGGTCGCAATGAACTTGCTCAAGCCCTGGCTAAAATCCTGGGAAATCGGGCTGACCAGCGGGTCATAGACACTGGCGACCGCGATGACCGGTATCAGGCCAAAGCCACCTGCGACTATCAGCCGGGTGATCACGTCGGGCAGGCTAACGCTCAAGGCTGTAAACATGCCCATTGTAATCCCGCCAAATGCTACACCCGCGATCAGATACAGGCCGGCGGTGATCATCACTTCGATGGATTTGATCAGGAAGGCAAAGCGATTATCTGGCGTTGAACGCCATCCCAGGAGGCTGAGTCCTATCCCAATCCAGGCCAACAACGGCAGGTGGATCAGCATCAATTCCAGATAATGCCCTTGAAATTCGGAGGCCTGTCCGCGAGCCAGGAGCAGGACGTAAAGACAAGCGATCCCCAGCAGCGCCCCCGCCCAGAGAAAGCGCCGGGGATTCGTTTTTGAGGTCAGCGCCAGAAAGCACAATGCAAACATGGTTGCGATAGGCGCCCAGAGTACAAACAGATAGGGGATATGGTTTACAAATTCAAGTCTTGTATCCGAGAGCGCCCAAAGGGACAAGCCGCTCAGGGCAGCCAGAGGAACGGCCAATTTCCAGTTTATGTTTTTTCCAGCCTTCGCCTTAGGTTCTTGGGGGAAATTCTGCAAGCGATAATACCAGGCTGCAAATAGCACGTTTTCGGGCAATGCTGCGTAGCAAGCAGACAGGTCTGCCTTGAATTCGCCGGTTTCACTTTCCCGTTGGGCGCTCTGGTACAGGTCTTCCAACAGCTTGGGGTCATTGGAAGCTGACTGAATAGCGGATAAGTATTTCATGGTTCTACCTCCTTCGGTCAACACAAGGATGCGTTAGTTCTCCTGCTTATTATACAACCCGAGAGCTACCGAAGCAGCGAAAAACCAAAAATATTCGCTACTACTCAGCCATGTCACCCTGAGAGAGCGTTCTCCAGCGAACGAAGGGTCTCCTTGTCGTTCAGGGGATGCTTCGTCGCACACCGTCCTGCGTTCGGTGCAGGGAAAAACGCTCCTCAGCATGACAGCCTGAAAGACTCAAGTCTTGCGTCGGACTCTCAATACCGCAATTTTGGTAGCATGATTGAAAGGCGCAGGATCAACCGGCGGACTCTCGATGCGCGTTTGCTCGTAGCCGGTGAAGTCATCTGGGACAGGGATCAACGTCTCGATCTGCAAATAGCCATCCGCACACAGCGATTCCAGCGTCTTCATGTAATCCTGTCCGCTCGTGAACAAGGCGTTATTGATCGCAACCAAATACCCGCCATCATTGATCAGCGGGCGGACTTTGTTGATCAGCCGCGCGCTGTTGTTCGCCAGATCAACAGTCCCTTTCGAGGTGGCGGCAAAGAAGGGAGGATCAAGGAAAACGCAGTCAAAGCCTTCCCCGGCTTGCTTGAGATGGTTAATTTGCGGCCAAAAATCGCCAACTTGAAAGTCTTCCTGGCGCACGGGAAAGCCGTTGAGCCGATAGGATGTTTTCGCAACTTCGAGGAAGGTCCGCTTCAAGTCGAGATGCAGGACGCGCGCAGCCCCGCCGGCTTGCGCTGCCACGCCCAGGCTGCCGGTGTAGGCAAACGTATTCAGGACAGTTTTTCCTCTCAGTTGCTCTATGGCCCATTTGCGCAGATTCCGCGTATCCAGGTAGAGACTGGCGTCCTGATTCATCTGCAAGTCTAGAGCATAGCATACGCCGTGTTCACAGACGCGATTGTCGGCGGCCGAACCATGGATGATCACGCCTTGTTTATCGCGCTGTGTTGATCCGTTACGCGTTTTTAGAATTATGGCCTGCAGCCACGCCAAGTGATCTTGAAGAAAGCTTTGGGCTGCACGTATAATCGAATCGCCATCCGCCGGAGGATCAGCATAGTTGTGCAAGATGATCGTTCGGGCATAAAGATCAATGACGAGGGAGGGATGACCCTCATAAAAGCCATTGAATAAGCGCAATGCGGTCTGATGCCGGGCATCGAACATGGATGCGCGGGCGTTGAGCGCTCTTTCGAGTAAACTTAATATTGGCTCGTCTGTCATTGTTGCTTTTTCCGATTATGCCTATTATATGG
Source organism: Anaerolineales bacterium (assembly GCA_030018695.1). GTDB lineage: Bacteria > Chloroflexota > Anaerolineae > Anaerolineales > Villigracilaceae > CG2-30-58-95. Next base: position 27,327 of record JASEHI010000024.1, on the reverse strand, counting down.
CACGAATCACGGTCTGCCTGCACCGCTGTAAATTACCCTGATATAATTCCAACTATGGTTCGCGCCCTCTTCCGCCGCCACGTCGCACTCCCGCAGGACCACGGTACCTGGGTTTTGATCCTCAGCCCGCTTCTCATTGGTTTATTCGCCGGCGAAATATTGACACGGGCGTCCGTTTATCTCGTCATCGGGATGCTGGCTGCTTTTTTGATCCGCCAACCCGTCACGCTGGCGATCAAGGCATATACGGGTCGCCGCGCAACAACCGACTTGCCGGCAGCGCGCTTCTGGATACTCCTGTATGGACTGGTCATCCTGGCCGCGCTGGGCGGATTGATCGCAGGTGGATTCGCATACGTTCTCTACCTGACCATACCGGGGGTGATTGTCTTTGGCTGGCATCTATACCTTGTGACCAAGCGCGCTGAACGCCGGCAACCGGGCGTGGAGGTCGTCGCCAGCGGCGTTCTCGCCCTGGCCGCGCCGGCCGCTTTCTGGACCGGGAAAGGGGCCTACGACCCGGTAGGCTGGACGTTGTGGCTGCTCGTCTGGCTGCAATCCGCGGCCTCCATCGTTCAAGCGTATCTGCGGCTCGAGCAACGCGAGCAGGTTGAAGTCCCGCCGCGTGGCGACCAATGGAAAATGGCACGGCGCGCCCTGCTCTACACCTCGTTCAATCTGACCTGCGTCGCAATCCTGTCTTTTCTCACCATTCTGCCGCGCTTTCTCGCCATCCCCTATCTGCTCCAGTGGGCCGAGACACTCTGGGGGACGACTCATCCTGCCATCGGTTTCAAGCCGACCAAGATCGGCATGCGCCAATTGATCATTAGCGCCCTGTTCACTCTCTTGTTCATTATCGCCTGGAGAATTTGAAATGGATGAATTAACCTGGGAATTATTGGATGAAGCAAGTGGCAGCCTGGAGGCGGACGCCATCCAAAGTCTGCTGGAAGCCGAGGGTATTCCAGTGCAACTCTTCCAGGAATCGGTGGGAAGACACGCCTACCCCGTCACCATTGACGGGCTGGGGCGCGTTCAGATTTTCGTGCCGAAAGATAAAGCCGCCGAGGCACGCGAATGGCTGAAAGTATTCCGGGATGGGTCAGAGGAATATCTGGATCAAGAAGAAACGAACAAAGGATAAACAGATGAACACATCCGCTATCGTGACAACGAATTTGGTCATCCTGATCCCGGACAACGGCATGGGCAGAGCCGACCCGGAATTGCAGCTCACCTTGATCGGCAAATATCTTGAGCTGCTCAATCAACACACTGAACTGCCCAATGCCATCTGCTTCTTTACCGAGGGCGTGAAACTGGTCCTCGAAGGCTCACCAGTGTTGGAACAGTTACACGCTTTGGAAACGAAAGGTGTGCGCTTGGTCGTCTGCTCTACCTGCCTGAATTATTTCGGTTTGCAGGAAAAAGTCAAAGCTGGCATAATCGGTGGCATGGGCGATATTCTGGAGGCGCAGTTAAAGGCTGAAAAAGTCATCACGCTTTAGTGGATGGGAACCATGTGAAGTACTGACTATACAAATTAGGAGGCAGCACAGTATGGATTTCAATCTAAGCGAAGAACAGCGCATGTGGCAAAAAGCGGTCCACGATTTCGTCGCCGCGGAGGTGCGCCCCAAAGCCCGCGAAGTAGATGCGACGAGCGAGTTCAACTGGCCCGCCGTGCGCAAGATGGGGCCGCTTGGCTTGCTCGGCCTGACAGTCCCGGAAGATTACGGCGGATCGGGCGTAGACGCAATCAGTATGGCAATCGCCATCCAGGAACTTGGCTGGGGATGCGGTTCGACGGCGCTCGCCATCGCAGCGCACAATGGGCTAGGATGTGCACCGATCGCCAGGTTCGGCACGCAGGAACAGAAAACGAAATTCCTGCCGGGCGTCACCAGCGGTAAAAACCGGTTGGCTGCACTGGCTTTAACGGAACCCGGCGCGGGGTCCGATTTGCAGGGCGGCGTGCGCACAAAGGCTGAAAAAGCGGGGGGCGAGTGGATCATCAACGGGTCGAAAGCGTGGATTACCAACGCCAGTGTTGCGGATTACATCATCACCCTCGTCCGCACAGACCCGCGCGGAGGCTCCCATTCTCTGAGCATGATCATCGTCCCTGCGGATACACCCGGCCTGACCATCCACCTGCCGGAAAAGAAAATGGGCTTGAACGGTTCACAGACAAATGCCCTGACATTTGAAAACGTCCGGGCGCCGCTGGGTAACCTGCTTGGCGAGGAGGGTCACGGCTTGCGCCAGACATTCGCCACGCTGGACGGTGGTCGCATCAGCATCGGCGCATTGTCAATCGGGCTGGCGCAGGCGGCGTTCGAGCTGGCGCGTGATTATGCGCGGGAACGTCAAGCTTTCGGCAAACCCATCGCTGAACAACAGGCGATCCAATGGATGCTGGCCGACATGGCCACCCAGATCGAGGCTGCCCGCTGGATGGTTTACCACGCCGCGTGGCTGAAACAGGAGGGGCGTCCCTTCGGCCAGCCGGCCGCCATGGCCAAGCTATTCGCCACAGAGATGGCCGAACATGCCTGCCGGGATGCCATCCAGATCCATGGCGGCTACGGCTACAGTCGCGAGTATGAGGTCGAACGCCTCTACCGCGACGCCCGCCTGATGACCATCGGCGAAGGGACGAGTGAAATCCAGCGCCTGGTGATTGCGAGGCATGTCCTGGCGCAAGAGTAACCGGGTAATCCGTGCCGAAAGCCTACTCGGTACATCAACCCCCCACTTATTCCCAAAGAACCAAACAAGGAACCGGTGTGAACAATCACACCGGTTCCTTGTTTAGAGCTGCCTGGCTACTTCTTTCGGCCAAGATACCACTTGTAACCGAAGTAGACCGCCACGCACAAGACCGCAGTCAGGAACCAGATTGACCAACCGGCTTGTATCGCGTGCCAAATATTGCCTGCTGTTAGAATAAACAGGAAGGCTGTCATGGCTGCAAAGACGATCACGAAGATTCCAAACAGCCAGAAACGCATCAACTTGAGTTTCTTTTCAGTGTCCATTTTTATCCTCCAGGTAAGTAAAAAATAATATGTTGAGATATTTTAGCACAAATCGCCGTCCAGGTGTTACTCGAATCTTCTAAAACCAGGTCAGCCAGTATTTACCGACCGCGATGAGCAGGACGAGGCCAAGCAGCCGCTGAAGCAGGCGGCCGGAAAAGCGCCGCGCCCCCAGCCTACTGCCCAGCCATGCGCCGAGGATACCCAGCGGCAGGAGCGTCAAACCCAAAGTTCCAAATTCAAAATTCCCACCGCTCAGGCGTCCAAGCAGACCGCTGACAGAGTTGAGGACAATAAACGCCGCAGCCGCGGCTGAGGCTTGTTTGGTGGTGCCCCAGTGCAAGAGAATGATGAGCGGCGAGAGAAAAACTCCACCGCCAATGCCCACCATGCCAGAGAGCAGGCCAATCGCCGCGCCGCTCAAGAGCGCCAGCGGGATTGGCACAGGACGCAAGGAAGCTGCTTCGTCGCCCTGGCTGGGAAAAAATAACATCCTGACCATAACGTAAGTCAGGACACCGTAAAGAACGAGAAAATAGAGCGTATCGTTGATTTTGAAATAACCGCCCAGAAAGGCAGCCGGGATGGATGTCGCCAGAAACGGCAAGAGCAGGCGTTTTTCGAGGTGCCCGGCGCGGGCGTAGGAGGTGAACGAGATGCCCGCCACCACCACATTCAACGTCAGCGCAGTCGAAGCCATCAGGCTGGTGGAGAGCTGGAACAGTCCCATCACCGCCAGGTAACCGGATGCGCCGCCAAAACCGACGCTGGAGTACAGGAAAGCGATGATGGGAACGAGGATGAGCAAGGGAAATGGGGGCATGTGCAGCACCCTTCGATAAACTCAGGGCAACGCCTACTCGGTAGGGTTGACTTCGATAAAGTGAAACTCTCTGCCAACCGGCAGAGAGCCTCGATCTACAGATACCGACTGCCGCGGCTACTTTTCTTCTTCCTGCGGCTCTTTTTCTTCGGCTTGATCTTCCTCTTTCTTACCGCCAATTCCATCTCGGAAGGCTTTAATGCCTTTCGCGAGTTCACCGGCAAATTTACCGATCCTCCCAGGCCCGAAGAGAAGCAGGACTATCAACAAGATTATCAGTAATTCCCAGCCACCTGGACGCCACATATTTCACTCCTTATAGTATATTTTCCGTATCCTACCACAGACACGCTCGATTGCCTATCCTTGTCTCGCAAAGGCTTATGCTTTATCCCGTCCCCAGATCCAACCCTCGAGGCGCAATCTCAGTCGGCGCATAAGTGAGCGGAGACGCGCCAATATTCGATAGAACGCGGGGCGCAGTTTGCGCACAACCGGCAATGGTCCGCTCCACTGGGCGGCCAAAGCGCCCCAGGTCAGACCGGCGCCAAAGGCGGTCAGGACGATTTTATCGCCGGCCTTCAACCGGCCATCTGCAACCGCCTCGCAAATGGCAATTGGGATGGAAGCAGTGGATGTGTTTCCGTATCTTTCGATGTTGATGATGAATTTCTCGAGCGGCACTTTGAGGCCGCGCGCCGCGGCTTCGATAATGCGCAGGTTGGCCTGGTGAGGGATGATCCAGCGGATATCCTGGATCTGCAAGCCGGCCGCGCCGATCACTTCACGCGTCGCCTGCGCCATGACACGGGTCGCGAAACGGAATACTTCGCGCCCGTCCATGTGGATGAAGTGCATCCCGCTGCGAATGGTCGCCTCACTGGCCGGGTGTTTACTGCCGCCGGCCGGGACCGAGAGTAAATCCCCGCCAGAACCATCCGAATGTAACACCGATGCAAGTATGCCGCCAAATTCCTGGTTGGCCTGCAGGACAAACGCGCCAGCGCCATCGCCGAATAAGATGCACGTATTGCGGTCTTGCCAGTTGACGAACCTCGAAAGCGTTTCGGTACCGATCACGAGCACAGATTTAATCGATCCGCTGCGAATGGCCTGTGCACCCATATTCAGGGCATAGATGAAACCGGTGCAGGCGGCCAACAAGTCGAACGCGCCGGCCTTGTTTGCGCCGAGCTTATCCTGCACCAGGCAAGCCGTGGCTGGGAAGATATGTTCTGGAGTAGAGGTGGAGCAGATGATCAGATCCAGCTCGTTGGGCTTGAGATTTGCGCAGCCAAGCGCCTTCCAGGCTGCCTCGACAGCCAGCGTGGAGGACGTTTCACCCGCGCGGACGATGCGTCGTTCACGAATACCGGTGCGCGCGACAATCCATTCGTCATTGGTTGCGACCATGCTTTCCAATTCGGCGTTGGTCAAGATACGGTTAGGGACTGCCATCCCCCAGCCCGTGATGTGTGCGTAAGGCATTGTGTTTAAATCTCGAACCGGCTCAAAATGAGCGTGGCGTTATGGCCGCCGAAGCCAAACGAGTTGGACATTACATGCCGAACGTTCTTCCGGCGCGCCTGGTTGGGGACATAATCCAAATCACATTCGGGATCAGGCGTTTCGTAATTGATGGTCGGCGGCATGAGACCTTCCTGGATAACCTGCACGCAGACCGCCGCCTCCAACGCGCCAGACGCCCCAAGCAGATGCCCGGTCATTGACTTGATGGAGGAAACTGGAATTTTGTAAGCCTGCGCGCCGAAGGTGGTTTTTATCGCTGCGGTCTCCGATTTATCATTGAGAAAAGTAGAAGTGCCATGCGCGTTGATGTAATCAATATCCTGCGGGCGGAGACTGGCATTCTCCAACGCCAATTTCATACACAAGGCAGCCCCGGCGCCGTTCTCGGCTGGCGCAGAAATATGGAAAGCATCGTCCGACGTGCCGTAACCGGTGACTTCAGCCAGGATCTGCGCACCCCGCCCCTGGGCAGATTCGAGCGACTCCAAGACCAGCACCGCGGCGCCCTCACCGATGACGAAACCATCCCGGTTGCGGTCGAAGGGACGCGAAGCGCGCTGCGGGTCGTCATTGCGCGTCGAGAGGGCGGTCATCGCCCCCAGGCCGGCCAATGCCAGCGGGACGATCGCCGCCTCGGCCCCTCCCGCCAGAACCACCTCGGCTGAACCGCGGCGGATCACCTCGGCTGCCTCGCCAATCGCGTTCGAACCGGTTGCACAAGCCGTGATGACGGCAAAATTCGGGCCGCGGATGCCAAGCTGGATCGCGAGCATACCGGGAGCGGTATCCGCCAGCATCATCGGTACCAGGAATGGGCTGACGCGATCCGGGCCGCGCTCAGCCAGCACGGTCATCTGATCCGCCATGGAGGAAACGCCGCCGATGCCCGTCCCGATCACCGCCCCCACCCGGTCGCGGTTGGTCTCGTCAATTTTTAAACCGGAATGCTCAACTGCCTGCAACCCGGCGGCCAACGCGAACTGAGTAAAGCGATCCATGCGACGCGCTTCCTTGGCTCCCAAGAGCGCCACCGGATCAAAATTCTTCGCTTCAGCAGCAAAGCGGGTTTTATAGCGGCTGGCATCGAACTTTGTGATCGGCGCGACACCGGATTCCCCGGCGACGAGGGCTTTCCATGTCTCCGGCCAGTCATTCGCCAACGGGCTGATACAACCAATACCGGTGACGACAATTCGTCTGCGCATGAAGTTCTCTCCTTATAGAAAAAAAACCAGAAACGGTCTGGACGTTATAACACGGCGTTTGAAAATGAGATGCGTTCCTGTTAGCGGATAATTCTTAGACAGTCATTTAATCGCCTCGTGGGCTTGCTTGACGTGGGCGCGGTCATGTTCAACAATAAAACCAACCAATTCCTGAAAATTGGTCGGCCCAAAGATGGCGTGCCGGGCAAGGCGATTCCACTCGTTTTGCAGATCAGCCAACAATGCCAGAAGCTCCTTGCGCTCAACAGTAAATTCAGCCAGGGAGGCGCGGCCATCCTGCCGGGCATACTGTCCCTTATTTACTTTACTTCAAAAACTGATGGCAAGGGATGGCACTCGCCGCAACCGATGTGCGCTTCGGCGACCTCCTGCTGTGTCTTTTCGCAGAACGCTTTGACTTGCACACGGCGCTGGAAGACAGCCATCACCGGGCGGGTCACTTCGGCGCGCAAGACCATGAATTCGCAGGCATTGGCGCGGGTGATGGAAGGGATCGGGCAGGTGCGGCACAAGTCCCGGGTCCAGTGCGCTGCGGACGTGTTTAGAAGGCGGCACTCTTCTTGTTGGCGGCCGCGATAATAATCGCCGTAGAAGTATTTGCATTCGGAGCCGGCAGGTGTCCTCATTATTCGATCATTACACTCGGGTGAGGTAGCTGCCATTACGGGTATCAACGCGGATGGTATCCCCGGCTGAGACGAAATTCGGCACCTGGACTTCAAGGCCGGTTTCGGTGACGACTTTCTTGACCACCCCCGTGGCGGTATCGCCGCGCACCGAAGCCTCGGCGGAAACCACTTTCAAATCAACCGAGGTGGGCAATTCGATGTCAATTGCCTCGCCATCGTAGAAAGTAAGTTTTACTTCCATACCTTCTTTTAGAAAACCGGCGTATTCTCCTGCCAGTTCGCCTTTCACGGCGGGTTGCTCAAAGGTTACATTATCCATAAAGTGATACAACTCACCGTCGGTATAGAGGTACTGCACGTCATGATGATCCAGGCGCACATCCTGGACACGCTCGCCGGACTGGAAGGTTTTTTCCAGCGTGGTTCCGGAGCGCAAATTGCGCGCCTTGATGCGGATGGTGGCATTACCGCGTCCGGGCTTGTTGTGGCTGTATTCCAAGACACGGAAGAGCATTCCATCATGCTCGAAAGTGACCCCTTTGCGAAGATCGTTTACATCAATCATAGGTCCTCATTCTCGGTCTGGACTGAAAATCCCTGATTCTGCTGGATTTTGTGGTTGGGTTATGTTTTGTCCAAACCGTCCACGAATTTTCACGAATAAACGAATGAAAATGCATCAATTCGAGCATTCGTGGTCTTATTCGTGGATGGTTGACGACGAAACCACAAATTCCGTCAGAACCAGAAAATTTCAGTGATGAGATTCCGCCTCCGGCGCTTCCCGCAACAACTCGACCGCGTGGGCAAGCACAGGCAGCACCACCCGGAAATTTTCCACCGCCGCCTTGGGACTGCCCGGCAGGTTGACGATGATCGTCTTTCCGCGGATGCCGCAGACGGCGCGCGAGAGCATGGCGTGGGGCGTGACCTGCAAACTCGCCGCGCGCATGGCTTCGGCCAGGCCGGGCGCCATGCGCTCGACGACCGCAGCCGTCGCTTCGGGGGTGACATCCCGCGGCGAAAAACCCGTCCCGCCGGTGGTCAGGATGATATCCAGGTCGCCGCGCGCGGCCCAGGCAACCAGAGTCTGGCGCAGGGCGGTCAACTCATCTGGAAGAATGGCCTGGCAGACCACCTCCCAGCCTTGCGAAGCGATCACCCCTGCCAGCGCCGGGCCGGAAGTATCCGGGCGCTCGCCGCGCGCCGAGCGGTCGGATACAGTGAGGATGCCAATTCGTAGGGTAATGTTCATATCGCCATTGCCTGCGGAATGAATTCCGCGTTACGCAATATCCTTCCCGTAGATGTGCAAGTCCATTTTCTCCCAGCCGTGTTTTTTGTAAAAATCAATCGCCTGTGCATTGTCACGGGTGACGAGCAAATAGGTACGGATACAGCCTTTTGCCCGCAAGCGTTTTTCCAACTCTTCCATCAGCAAAGCGCCAACACCCTGATTGCGGTGGTTTTCAGCGACAGCCAGGTGATAGACCAACCCCCGGCGGCCATCGAACCCGCCCAAGACGGCGCCGACCACCTCTCCTTCGTATTCGGCCACTAAAAACAGGTCCGCGTCGCGCTGGAGCTTTTTCTGGATTTCGTCCGGTTCGTCCGAACGGCGCAGATGAATACCGGGGCCTGCCAATGACCACAGCCGGCAGACGACGGGATAATCCTCCGGGAAGCTGAATTCACGTATCAGGATCGGGCGGCGCACAAGTTTTGCCTACCAAGTAGGTCTTCGACGAATTGGATTTGAGCATTTTGAGCAGGTCATCGAGCATATATGGCTTGAGGAGAAAGTCATTCGCGCCCGCAGCCAGGCATTCATCCTGTAATTCCATGCCCGAACTCATGATCACTTTCATTTTGGAAAGATCAGGCATCTGGCGCAGCTTGCGCAGGATTTCAATCCCATTCTCCGCCCCGAGAAAAACATCCATCAAGACGATATCTGGCTTTTCACTGCGGATGACTTCAAGGATGTCGCTCGTTGCTCCGGCCAGAGTGATTACCTGAAAGCCCTCCATGCTCAAGAGGGTTTTCAGGAGAGAAACCAACGTGCGATCATCTTCAGCCAGCAGTACTTTCAACATTGCCATCCCCGTTCTGCGCTGATTTTGGGATAGTTGATCCCTTTTTCTCCAGAGCAGACTTCAAGACATCATCCACCGATTCAGCAAAGATGAATTTGAGATTCTTCTTAATTTCATCTGGCACATCTTCCAAATCGAGTTCGTTGCGCTTTGGCAGGATGACGGTCTTCAAGCCGGCGCGATGGGCGGCCAGCATTTTCTCTTTGATGCCCCCGACCGGTAAAACCTGGCCGCGCAAGGTGATCTCGCCGGTCATGCCGACGCCTTTCTTCACCGAGCGCCCCGAAATCAGCGAGACCAATGCGGTCGCCATCGTCACCCCTGCCGAGGGGCCATCCTTTGGCTGCGCGCCGCCCGGGATGTGCATATGGATATCAGTTTTTTCGAAGAACTCTGTATCCAACCCCAGAGCCTCGGCGCGGGAACGGACATAGGATAGCGCCGCACGCGCCGATTCCTGCATCACATTGCCGAGCGAACCCGTAAGCTGGAAGCCCTTGGCGCCTGGCATACGCGTCGCTTCGATGAAGAGAACATCGCCGCCGTAGGGTGTCCACGCCAGGCCGGGCGCCACACCCGGGATCGAGGTGCGAACGTTGATCTCTTCCGTCTCAAGGAAGATGGGATGCCCCAACAATTCCTTTACGACTTTGGGGGTGACACTCGCGGCTTGCTTCTCACCCTGGGCGATGCGCGTGCCGATCTTGCGGCACACCGAACCAATCTTGCGCTCCAGGTTGCGCACCCCAGCCTCGCGCGTGAAGAGATTGATGATCGTCCGCAAGGCTGGCTTGGTGAACTTCACTTCCTCAGGACGCAGACCATTTTCCCGCACCTGCCGTGGGATCAGGTAATCTTTGGCAATGGTAACCTTTTCGCTTTCCGTATAGCCGGAAAGATGAATAACTTCCATGCGGTCGAGAAGCGGGGCTGGAATTGTTTCCAACGTATTAGCCGTGGTAATGAAGAATACCTGGGAGAGGTCGTAAGCGACTTCCAGATAATGGTCACGGAATTCGACATTTTGCTCCGGGTCGAGCACCTCAAGCAGGGCCGAGGCCGGATCGCCGTGATAGTCGAAGACGAGCTTGTCCACCTCGTCGAGCATGAAAACCGGATTGCGCGATTCGGTGCGTCGCAAAGCCTGCAGGACACGCCCAGGCATCGCGCCGATGTATGTACGCCGGTGGCCGCGGATCTCAGCCTCGTCGCGCACACCTCCCAACGAAATGCGGATGAACTTGCGCTCCATCGCGCGGGCGATGGACTGTCCCAGGGAGGTCTTACCCACCCCGGGTGGGCCGATAAAGCACAGGATTACCCCTTCACGATCGCGGCGGATGGCATCTTTGGATGGAATTTGCTCTTCATCCTTGCGCTCCAGGCGCAATTTGCGGATCGCAAGGAACTCTAAAATGCGTTCCTTGACATCCTCCAAACCATAATGATCCTGATTAAGGACCTTGCGGGCGTGAGCAAGATCCAGGTTGTCTGTCGTACTCAGCGACCAGGGCAGCGAGACCAGCCAATCCAGGTAGGTGCGGATGACGCCGTATTCTGCCGCGGCTGTATGCATCCGGGAAAGGCGTTCCAGCTCACGCTTGGCCTGCTTTTCGGCCTCCTCGGGCATCCTGGCCGTCTCGATTTTCTTGTGGAATTCCTCCACCTCGACGGATTGTTCGTCTTTCTCGCCTAATTCTTTTTGGATCGCCTTTAACTGCTCGCGCAGGAAGTAATCCCGTTGAACTTTCTCGATTTCAGAACGGGCCTGGTTCTGGATCTTCTGCCCGAGTTGCAAGACCTCAACTTCCCGCACCAGCACCCCGACCAGTTTATGCAGCTTTTCCTGGGTTGAATCAAACTCCAGGATCTGCTGGGCTTCTTGAAGCTCGATGCGCTGAAAATTAGCGATCGTGTAGATGGTCTGCAGCGGGTCTTCCAGAGTGGTGATGGAGGCCACCAGCTCCTTCGGAATGGATGGACTCATCTCGGCGATCTGCTCGAACTGGTCGCGGGCATTGCGCGCCAGGGCGTCTATCTCAAGGCCGGTCTCCACATTTTCCGCAGCCAGCTCGATCTTCGCCTTTAGATACGGTTCTTCCTGGATGAACTCGACGAGCCGGAAGCGCACCAAACCCTGCACCAGCAAACGGATGGTGTTGTCGGGGGCGCGGAATAAGCGATGGACGACTGCGATTGTGCCAGTTGTATACAGGTCGGTCGGACCGGGATTCTCGATCTCGGGGTTGCGCGCCGCCACCACGCCGATGAGCCGGTCCCCGGAAGAGACGTCGTCAACGAGCTTGATCGAGCGCGACTGGCCGATGGTCAACGGAACGGCTGTCTGGGGGTAGACGACCACGCCGCGCAGCGGCAGGATGGGAAGGATCACCGGATATTTAATGATTTCCGCCTCAGATACCGGCTCCGGCTGAGTTTGTTTATCCTGCTCGTCTTTCTTTTGCAGGCGCGTCAAGATCGAAGGCAGGAATATTTCATCCACCGCGGTGTTAATATCCCCAACCCATTCAAGGAAATCTGTTAAATTCGAGTACCAGCGTGAGGCAGACATAATAAGATAAGAGTTAGTTGATGATCTTTATTTCGGCAGGTTTGATTTTGGGCAAGACGACACTCAGGAAGCCATCCTCATACTCCGCATCCGCGCGATCAACATTGACGCCCGAGGGCAACTCGATTGCAGTGCTGAATTCTCCAAAGCGGATTTCCATTTGGTGATAGGCGCGTCGTTCGGACAAATCGGTGCGTGCCCCACTGATGACCAGGTAGTTTCCTTCGACGTTAATTGAAAATTCCGATTGGCGCATCCCGGCCACTTCGACGCGCACCACAAAGCACGTTTCCGTCTCGTAAACATCGGTCGGCGGACTCCATGAATACGACCTGAGATTTACCTGCCAGCCAATGGCTTGAAGCGTCACGTAGGTCCTCTCTGGGGAGGCGATTGATTTCCAGATTTGGGTTGCCATCTTGCTACTCCTTACTCTATATAAGCGCAGCCTGCGCCAAGTAGGCCTTCGGCAGCGGCCAGTACTTCGGCGTAGTTCGGCTCCTCACCTAACGCAGGCATATAAGCAGCATAGGTGATTTTGCCGCCCCGATTGACTACAAAAACCGCGCGGCGCAAGATCCTCGTTTCTTTGATGAGCACGCCGTAGCGCATCCCGAACTCGCCAGTCAGGTGGTCTGATAGCACCGTCACCTGATCTACGCCAGAAGATCCGCACCACCGCTTTTGGGCAAAAGGCAGGTCTGTGCTGATAACCAGAATGGCGATATCTTTGCCCAACGCAGCCGCCTCCAGGTTGAAGCGGCGCGTCTCGCGGTCACACACCTCGGTATCCAAGGAGGGGACAGCTGCAAGGATGCGCACCTTTCCGTGTGTACCGGCCAGGCCGTTGAACATCGCCCAGTCGAGGCCTTGGACGGTGAACTCCGGGGCGGCTTGACCAGGCTTCAAGTCCGGCCCGATTACGGTCACTTCGTTGCCCCGAAATTTGATAATCCCGAAACGCTCGGTAGTCATCGAAACAATTCTCCTGTAAGATAAGCAATAATGCCCCTACCAGGACTCGAACCTGGATCAACGGCTTAGAAGGCCGCGGCTTTGTCCATTAAGCTATAGGGGCTTGAAAAATAAATTATCCTGCGAATAGACGCAGACCCTTATAGACGCGCGGGCCGCCCAACGTCCGCAAGATGATATCCGCCGGACGGTTGAGTTTCGCGCCAAGTTCCAGCGCCGATAATGGCGCATTGCCATTTGCCAACAGCAAACGAAAGACTGCATCCACCAGGGTGGTGTGTTTAGTCAAAAACCCTTCCTGCCGGGCGCAATGATTGATCAGGGCATGTTGCAAGCCATCCAACTGGCGCACCTCGGCCGTTTCTGGGTCAATCCAATCAATCATCTGAGTCTCAGGCAAGTCTGCGAAAGCCGCCTGGTGTTCCACGCATAACAGGCTGCGTAATTCAACGCGCCAGTTGCGATCATTATTTTGCCACCATTCAAAGTCAATGTGGAAGGGCATCTGCACGGTTGGCTTGACAAGGCTGAATCTCTTGAATTCGCTCATCCTCAGCCTCCGTAATGGTAGGTGACTGCCCTACCATGATCAGGATCTTCCAGGCGGAAGTGCATATCGCCGATATGCGTGAATCCGGGTTGGGTTACCAGCATAACCAGCAACGGGCCGGGCGGACATCGGCGGGAAATATTTATCGCCGAATACAATTCCTGGGCATGGACATGACCCTGTAAGTTCAACCTGGTCAAGTCACGCATATTATTCATGACCATCACTTCAAGCGGCGGCTGTTGCCTGGCTACCTGCGCCCAGGCCCGGTCTACTGCGTCCACGTCAGGAACTACGACGATCATCCTCTCGTTGTAATCAGCCGCAATGTTCTGTTTCAGCATCGCAAACACGATGCCCCCATCCCGTCCAACCAGAACCGTGCGCACCCATTCTTTTGTCGGACGGCGAGTCCTGGCCTGGACAATGACCTGCCCGCGGATTTTGCCCTTACGCACCACGATCAGGCTGCCAGGGATCAGGTTATACTTTCGATACCACTCGCTCAAGCCATAAACATACCGGTTTTGCCGCACGACCCAAGCCGGCATCGCCTCCTTTGTCTGTCCATCTATCAGGGTAAAACGAACACGCTGCGATTCGTAAGCGGTCGGGAATAATGTGCGTACTTGCGCTGAGACCGGCAACGTGCCAGCCCGCCAATGGGGATAGGTCAGGCTGACGACAACCTCCTCCACTTGCCCGGGTGGTGAAGCCAGGTCACTCAACTCATCCTTCAGCTCGGCCTCCAGCCCCAGCATTTCAGCGCTTAGCACCGAGCGGTCATAAGCTACGGGTGAATAACGCAATTGCAGCGGCGTCTGGCGGACATCTTCCGGTTCCAGCCGATGGAGATACCACAGCACCTCCCCGGCCGGTCCAATTTCGTCGAAGCGCTCATCCTCTTGGAGAGCGTAATTCATCGAAAATTCGATCAGCTTGGGGTTTACCTTCTCCGGCAATTCGACTTGTTCAAGCAAGGCGAGAGTCGGTAATGGTTTACCATTGGCTTCATCCAGAACTGCCTCGGCAAGATTGAGATGTCCAACGTTTACATCCACCAACAGCGCCCGCGGGAACCAGCGCCCGGCAATCTGCACCAAACCTTCGTCGCCTTTCAGGGCAGCCGCGAATTTTATCTCCAGTTCCGCGCTATACGTCGAAAGAACCTTGTCAATATCGAGCGAATCATCATCAATCGCGGCTTCCAGCAGCTGGTTGAGTTTATGATCGGCCAGATTTGCGGCAAAGCCCCGCTTGTTTCCGTCGCCAAACTCCACTTCGATGACTTCAAACTCACCGACCTCGGGGTTCACACCCGGACGCACGGCAACCACTTTTCCACTCTGCCAATCCAGAGAGGAAAAGACCAGTTTTTCACCTGGTTGATAATGTTCTTTGGGCAGGTATATCTTTCCATCCCCCTGCTGCTTCTTGAGCAGGGATGCGCGCTCGGCAGCAATGCGCGCCGCAACAAGAACCGGCAGCAGCTCTTTTTCAGTGAGCGGCGTTTCGTTCTCGAAAAGGTAGTTAATTGTAAATTCAAGATCCTGCTTGCTGACGGTGGCGGATTTCCAATAATCCAGTGGTAAAGTTGTAAGAGCGCTTGCCATAGACTGCCTTGGTTTAATGATTTATAGTATAACTCTGTAAAAACTATGCCAACTGCGAGAAGATTTTGTGCGCAGCACCTACTCGGTAGCGCGATATTCATATCGCCTTTGGTTGCGGAATGAATTCCGCGTTACTGATTACAAATTAATTATACCCTACCTTGACAGGTCATCGCCATTGACTTAAGATGGTTCTCTGGGATGTGAGTATATCCCATCCTATCAGCAGTTATTAGACATTATCGGTAATAGCTTTTTCTGCATCGAATTACACGAATTGGGCGAATTTTCTTCGGGAAATTCGTGCCGAGTAGGTGCTGCGCAAAAATTCGATGCAAAAGAGAATCAGGATTTATTGCCGAAGGATAATTGATTGGAGAAGTGCAAATATGCGTATCGGCATGATGACAGATTTGTACACACCGCACATCAGTGGCATTACGAATTATATCAGCTTGAACAAACGTTACCTCGAACAAGCCGGGCATGAGGTCTTCGTATTTACGTTTGGCGACCTGGATTACAAAGATGATGAGACGCATATTTTTCGCTCGCCCGGGCTTCAACTGGTGGTTTCTGGCTATTACCTGTCCTTCCATTACAGTCGCCAGGTGAAAGCGCTGCTCCAGACGATGGACGTGGTCCACATCCACCATCCCTTCCTGAGTGGACGACTGGCCTTGCGCTATTGCCGCCCTTTGCGCATCCCGCTCCTCTTCACCAATCATACCCGTTATGATCTTTATGCCCAAGCCTACCTGCCGCTCCTGCCGGAGGAGATCAGCGCTTCGTTCCTGGAAAGCTATATGCCGTCATTTTGCAATGCGGTGGATTTGGTGATTTCACCCTCAACTGGCATGGCGCAGGTGTTACAAAAACTGGGGGTGAAGAGTCACATCGAAATCGTCCCCAATGGAGTCGAACTTCAACTTTTCCACCAAAATGGGCAATCTGCCCAACGAACCAAAATCGGCTTCAAAGCAGAGGATATCATCTTTGCCTTCTCTGGGCGGCTAGCCCCGGAGAAGAATCTCAGCTTCCTGATCAAGGCCTTTGCGGGTGTCGCGGAGGCGATTGAAAATGTCCATTTGGTAATCATCGGCGGCGGACCTGAGGAGCAGGCTCTTAAGCATCAAGCCGCTGGAAGCGGCGCATCAAAGCGAATCCACTTCTTCGGTATGCTGGATTACGACTTATTGCCAGCCTACCTGGCTATGTGCGACGTTTTCGTCACTGCCTCTCTTTCCGAAGTGCACCCCTTATCTGTGATCGAGGCAATGGCAACCGGCCTTCCCGTGCTTGGAATTCAATCCGTCGGCGTGGGTGATACCATCGAAGATGGTATCACTGGCTTCCTTTCAAGTGAAGACCAGGCAGCTTTTGCAGCCAAGATGACCCGCTTGTGTCTGGATCGCGAACTGCGCCACAAGATGGGACAAGCTGCCAAAAAAACTACCGAAAAATATGCCATCGAACGGACGACGCAGACGATGATTGAGCATTACAAGCATCTGGTTTACAAAGCGGAGCCGCGCAAGCGTGGATTGATCGTCCACTTGCAAAGTATCCTGGAGAAATTTCGAGGATGAACGACAGGAGGCAGAGGATTGGCCGCTGGGGGGAGAATATCGCCGCAGAATACCTGATAAAAAAGGGTTTCAGCCTGCTGACGACAAACGCCCGCACACCTTACGGAGAGATTGATCTAATTTGTCAACGGGAAAATCAGATCGTCTTTGTAGAGGTCAAGACGCGCACCTCGTACACATTCGGCTACCCTGAAGATTCGGTCACCCCACGCAAGCAAGCGCACATGCTGGCCGCGGCCGAACATTACCTCCAGGAACATGAACTGGATGGCGACTGGCAATTCGATGTCATCGCCGTCGAAGGCGCCCCCGGCGGCCAACCCCCACGCATCACCCACTTCGAAAATGTCCTCGCTTAATCCCTCACTCCCCACCCCTTCGCGCATAGTCCCCGCAGGGGGAAGCAGCCCTGTGGGGTTCCAAAAAGGAGAGGGGAGACTTCCACTAATCGTGATCGTCGGGCCGACCGCGGTCGGCAAGACCGAGATCAGCCTGCAACTCGCCGAAAGATTGAGCGGTGAGATTGTATCCGCTGATTCGCGCTTGTTTTATCGCGGCCTGGATATCGGCACTGCCAAGCCACCCCCCGCCGAACAAGCACGCGTTCGCCATCATCTGATTGACGTGGCCGAGCCGGACGAGACCTGGAGCCTGGCTTTTTTCCAGCAAGCCGCAATCCAGGCCATCGCAGATATCCATCAACGCGGGCGCTTGCCGTTTTTGGTGGGAGGAACGGGGCAATATATCCGCGCGGTAACGCACGCTTGGACACCGCCGGCTCAGGCGCCGCACCCGCGCCTGCGCGCCAATCTGGAAACTTTAGCCAGGGAGAGAAGTAACGCCTGGCTGCATTCGAAGCTGGCAGTTCTCGATCCGCTCGCGGCTGAAATAATTGATCCGCGCAACCTGCGCCGGACAATCCGGGCGCTGGAGGTTATCCTGAGCACGGGAAAGCGCTTTTCAGAGCAACGTGGACACAGCGAATCGCCTTACCGCCTGCTGACACTCGGCCTGAAGCGCCCACGTCCTGAATTGTATGCCCGTCTGGATGCCCGCGTCGAGGCCATGTTTGCCAATGGTCTTCTGGATGAAGTGCAGAGACTGATCGAACGGGGTTACTCGCCCGATCTGCCCAGCCTCTCCGCCCTCGGGTATCGCGAGTGTGTGATGGTACTGCAGAGCAAACTGACCCAGGAACAAGCCAGGCAGGCCATCCAACGCGCCACACGGGTCTTCGTCCGCCGACAGGCAAATTGGTTCAAGCCGGATGACCCAACGATCCACTGGTTCGACGCAGGCCAAACCCCGCTGAACGAGATGGTCGCATATATCATGGCGAGAATAACAGAATAAAATACAAATGCAACACCTCACAGGTAAATTAGTTGCTCAAACCGATTGACTTTTCTCAATATTTCCTCTATACTATATTACATGCCGAGTAGTCCTTCGGCTGTAAACATCCTATTCTATCTGGCGAGGAGGAGAACTATGAATGATTACCCGTGGTATAAGAAATATGATAAGGGGGTTCCACACACAATCGAATATCCTGCTGTTCCACTTTTCTATTTCCTAGAGGAAAACGCCCGCAAGTTTCCAGACAAGCCCTGCACACTCTTCAAGGGGGCGATCGTCACTTTCCGGGAGATGAATGAGATTACCGACCGGGTTGCAGGCGCGCTTGCCAAGATGGGGATCAAGAAAGGCGACCGCGTCGGCCTTTTCATGCCGAACACACCCCAGTTCGTGATGAGCTATTTCGGCATCCTGAAAGCTGGCGGCGTCGTCGTCGCCACCAACCCATTGTATACACCGCCGGAGATCGAACACCAAGTCAACGACGCCGGCATCGAAGTGATGTTCGTGATGAGCAATTTCTACAAGATAATCAAGACCGCCCAGCCCAAGACCAAAATCAAAACGCTCATTGTTTCCAATATCAAGGAAACCCTGCCGCCGGCCCTGCGCGTGCTCTTTACGCTGGTAAAAGAAAAGAAAGGCGGCTTCCGGGTCTCGTTGGAAGCGGGTGATATCTGGTTCCAGGAGCTGCTGGCCAAGTACAAACCCGAAGACCGTCCCGCGATCAAAGTCGGGCCAGATGACACGGCCATCTTCCAATACAGCGGCGGTACGACCGGCATCTCGAAAGGCGCGATCGCCTTACACCGCAACCTGATCGCCAATGGCCTCCAAATGCAATCCTGGATGACCAATCTGGACCCAGGAAACGAGATTGTTCTAATGGCTATCCCGCTCTTCCATGTCTATGGCATGGTGGCCGGGATGCTTTTTGCCATGCTCACCGGGTCGAGCATGGTGATGGTGCCCAATCCGCGCGACCTGCACGACGTTCTGGGAAACATCCAAAAATACCATCCAACCATCTTCCCGGGTGTTCCCACCTTATACAATGCGCTCAACAACCATGCCGATGTCAAGTCGGGCAAGTATAGTCTCAGTTCCGTCAAGGCCTGTATCTCCGGTTCGGCGCCTTTGATGCGGGAAACGAAGGAAAAATTCGAGGCCCTGAGCGGTGGAAAGTTGGTCGAGGGTTACGGCCTCTCGGAAGCTCCGACCGCTACGCACTGCAATCCCCTGCTGGGTGAGAACCGCACCGGCTCGATCGGCCTGCCGCTCCCGGATGTGATCGCCAAAATCGTCAGCCTGGAGGATGGAAAAACCGAAATGCCGGTCGGCGAGATCGGCGAAATAACCATCCAAGGCCCGCAGGTGATGAAAGGCTATCACAACATGCCCACTGAGACCACCAACACGCTGCGCGACGGCTGGCTCTACACCGGCGACATTGCCCGCATAGACGAGGACGGTTACTTCTACATCGTTGACCGCAAGAAGGAACTGATCAAACCGGGCGGCTATCAGGTTTGGCCGCGCGAGGTTGAAGAGGCCATCAGCTCCAATCCAAAAGTACTAGAAGTTGGTGTGGCGGGCATCCCGGATCCGCACCGCGGCGAGACCGTCAAGGCCTGGGTGGTGGTCAAGCCGGGCGAGACGATCACCGAGGACGAGATCAAAGCCTGGTGCAAGGAACGCCTGGCCGCCTTCAAAGTCCCCACTCACATCGAATACCGCAGCGAACTGCCCAAGACAACCGTCGGCAAAATCCTGCGGCGTGAGTTGGTCAGGCAGCATAAAGAGGCAAGTGGAGGGTAACCAGTAAAACGTAAGGCGTAAAACGTAAAAAAACCTCTCGTGATTATCCGAGAGGTTTTTTACGTTTCACGTTTTACGTCTTTACGCACTTATGCCATCTGCGGTGTGCCACTCTTCTTCGGGACCGGCGGCGGGAAGATTTTCTCGAATTCTTCACGCGTCAGGGTCTCCACCTCGAGCAGGCGATTGGCGATTGCATCCAATTCAGCCTTATATTTCTTCAAGATCTTTTGCGCCTGAGTATAGGCATCATCAACCAATTTGCGTACTTCCTTGTCAATTTGCTGCGCGATCGATTCGGAATAATCGCGTTGCTCTGAAATCTCACGGCCAAGGAAGATCAATTCCTCTTTCTGGCCGTAAGTCATCTGGCCCAATTCGCCGCTCATGCCCCAACGCGTGACCATATTGCGGGCGATCTTGGTCACCTGGGCGAGGTCGCTGGATGCGCCGGAGGTAATATCGTCGAATACAAGCGCCTCGGCCGCCCGACCACCGAGTAAAGCGGACAGTTGCGCAACCATTTTTTTACGCGAAGTCAGGACACGATCCTCCTCCGGGCGGTACCAGGTGATGCCCTCGGCCTGTCCGCGCCCAACAATAGTGATTTTTTGAACAGGATCCGCCTCAGGGATGGCATTGATTACCACCGCATGACCCGCTTCGTGATAGGCGATGATGCGTTTTTCTTCCGCGCTGATCAGCCGGCTCTTGCGTTCGGGCCCCATGACCACGCGCTCGATGGCTTCTTCAAATTCAGGCTGGCCGATGGATTTTTTATTACGCCGCGCCGCAAGGATGGCCGCCTCGTTGACGGTATTTTCCAGATCGGCGCCGACGAAACCAGGTGTGCCGCGTGCAATTGTCCCCAGGTCAACCTCCGGCTCCAACGGCTTGCCCTTGACATGCACGCGCAGGATGGCTTCACGCCCGCGCATGTCCGGGCGATCCAGAACCACGCGGCGGTCGAAACGACCGGGGCGCAGCAAGGCCGGGTCAAGGATGTCGGGGCGGTTGGTGGCTGCCATGATGATGACATTGGTATCCGTGTCAAAGCCATCCATCTCGACCAGCATCTGATTCAGGGTCTGCTCGCGTTCATCGTGCGAACCGCCCAGGCCGGCGCCGCGTTGGCGGCCGACCGCGTCGATTTCATCCACGAAGACAATACAAGGTGAATGACGCTTGGCCTGCTCGAACAGATCGCGCACACGGCTATTGTGCAGCAGGATCGGTTTCTCGCCGCCAAAAAAAGCCTCGTTCTCGCATCCACACAGGTCATAGACATAGCCCTCGTAAGGCTTGACGATCACCTCCTGGACAACAGGCTTTTTCCCCTGGCTTGGGATAGCGACCTTCGCAAATGGATTGCTGGTCTTGCCAATGATCAGGTTCCAGGCCTCACCTTCGGGAAGCGGTTTGCTCCTGATTACGCGGCCACCTGGTTGTGACAGGTGCCGCACACCTGCGTTGATGCCATGCATCGCGCAGAGCCAGGTTAGCTCCGTGATCAACTGCTTGCTTGCAGACGTGATGCTGAGCTTACCTTCTCGCGTCACGTATCCATCGCCCCGGGCGTAGCCCTCCAGGTAGGATACAAAATATGTTTTAGGGAGATGCCACAGCAGTTCTGGCGCGTGCTTGTTGTGGCTCCCCTCCCCACAATAGCGGGCAAAGAAGCGGCCCAAAGGGCGAGGAAAAGCGATACGCAAGGAGTTATCGCGAACAGGCGATAGGGTTGGTGCCACGCCAAAGACCCGGCGCATTGAGGCAATACAATCCTCGTGCAGTTCACCCTCGTGAGCACCAAAGATGAATTCCAGGTGTGGTGTAGCCCGGCCCTCGGCAGTATAGTAGCCCATGAGTTTGAGGAGGTCCGGAGTCAGAGAGACGCTCTCTGGCAATTCCTGCCCCACCAGGTTACGGGTGAGGGGACGTGGGGTATTGATGCCACGCTGCCAGTTGCCCACTGTGGCCTGGGAGACGCCAAGGGCACGGCCAATGGCAACCTGGCTCATAACTCCCTCTTGCTCAAGAGCAAAATCATAGGCGGAAATGGCCGCCGGGTCGTCGTCCCAGATGTGCAATTCCTGGGTATCTCTCTGATTGCTGAAAGTGTGTGCCCGAATATCATATGGAGTGCCATACTCCGGCGAATACTCCCCGCGCACCTTCAAAGGCAGGTTTACCAACACGTCACCATGCTTCAAGTTCCGTGCGGCCACAGCCTGCATGCCGTCCCGCGTGCGGACGAAGATGCTATGGTCGCCAGTGGTGCAAATAACCCCGCCCAGGTAATGAATCTCGTAGATTTCGCTCACCCAATGGCGATAAACGGAAGCGACGTTCTTCCAGGCGCTATGGCCAAAGAAGCGCTTTGGGGAGCCTTTAAACTTGGAATCCTTCTCCTCATAGCCCAGGGTTTGCACATCGCTCACGGGCACGGTAAAGCCATCAGCACCGTTCTGATAATAACCATCCACGAACTCGGCAATAGGCAGGAGTCGCGTACCTTCGAGGGTGCGTATCAGTATTGGCGTATCGCCGGTAACAGACGCGCCTACGCCCACGAACATCTCCACAAACTCTGAGCCGGAGATCGAAAAGAACGGGACGCCCGCCTCTCCTGAAACGGCTTTCGCCAGGAGGGTTTTACCGGTTCCAGGCGGGCCGACCAGCAGGACGCCCTTTGGAATGCGGGCGCCCAATTGGATGAACTTTTGAGGTTCGCGTAGAAATTCAACCACCTCTTTTAATTCTTCCTTGGATTCTTCGACGCCGGCTACATCCTCGAACGTCACTGTCGGATGATCGCTATTGAACATGCGCGCACGTGACTTGCCAAATGACATTGCGGCGCTATTACTGCCTTGCGCCTGGCGAAATATGAACCAGAAAAGCCCACCGAGCAGCAGGAAGGGGAGGACATAACTCGCAACGGTCATAAAGCTAACCCATGAGCTGGGCGGTTTTACCTCCACTTGGATTTTGCCGGGAGCAAGCTGTTCGGGTGTGACACCGAGATCAACCAATTGAGAGACAAGGGTGGTCTCAGCTTCCTTTTGAGCTGTTTTTTCGATATTCCCATTATCACCACGAAAAATAACCTGTAATTTGTTATCGTTATTGATGATAATGCGCGAGACCTTTTCCTGCTTAATCAAAGCTGCCAATTGATTGATGGTCAATGGCTCCTGAACACCTGGCTGTTGCCGGATGTTAACGTAAACCATCGCCACGATAGCAATGAACAGCAAGAGATAAATAATATACGACTGGTTGCGTGAATTCACAAATACCTCCGATTAGACTTGTTGATTATACCAACCTATACACATCTGAGCCAGACCAAGCTAATATCTTATATAAAGTTCTAATAAATTGGGTGTATATCATTTAATAAATTGAGACCACTGAAAAAGCGGCTCACACTCTCCCGAAATGACAATCAGGTTGAGCAGTTATGCAGCACGACAGCCATCCACCTCGGCAGGTATGGAAACCTGCCCTACCTCTGGTAAAAACTTAACCACTCAATTATGCTATAATATGCACAAGCCATGCGATTTAGCGCCCAGTCATGATGAACATTCCAGGTAATTTTCTCATTCACTAACGGGTTGCGACTATGACAGATACACCACCAAAACGTGTCTTATGCATCGAAGACGAAGCAGAAATGATAGATCTGATTCGTCTCATCCTTGGCCGGCGTGGTTTTGAGGTCAAGGGTGCCAATGGCGGTCTCGAAGGACTGGAGATGATCCGCAAAGAAAAGCCGGACCTCATCCTTCTCGATCTAATGATGCCAGATATGGGCGGTTGGGAAGTCTACCAGCAGATGAAAGCTGACGAGGCGACCCGCGATATTCCTGTCATCGTAGTAACGGCTAAAGCCCAGAGCATTGATAAAGTCCTCGGTCTGCATATCGCCAAGGTGGACGATTACATCGCCAAACCGTTCAGTCCACAGGAATTATTAGCCAGCATAGATACTGTTCTTGGCAAGAAAGCAGCCTAAATACAGCTAACCCGAACGGGGCGAAAAAAACGCCCCGTTTTCCTAATTTTGTAGCGCGATATTCATATCGCCCTCTGGTTGCGGAATGAATTCCGCGTTACGCCATATGCCTCGCCAGATTCAAATCCTAAATCACAGCCGCCCACTTAAAGCCCCCCTGCAGGCAACCTATTGCGACAGTTTCTTCGGTCGCTTGCGCGGTTTGACTTTTCGCAGCCGCATCGCGCCGGACGAGGGCTTGCTCCTTGTGCAGGCGCGTCAAAACCGTCTCGAGGCTGCCATTCACATGCTGGCGGTCTGCATGGATCTGGGCATCATCTGGCTCGATGCAAACTACACCGTCGTTGACATCGCCCATGCGAAAGCCTGGCATCCGGCCTACTTCCCCCACCGACCGGCAAAATACATCCTGGAAATCCACCCTGAACGGATCAGGGAGTTCCAGATCGGCGACAAGGTAACTTTCCAAAATGCGTAAACGTCTTTTCATCATCGCCCTCAGCCTGCTGCTGACATTTTCGACCCGGACTGCCTCAGCTCAAACACCCACACCGGCATCGCCGGCCGGCCCGCTGTATATCGTCCAAGCCGGCGATACCCTCTGGGACATTGCCGCGCTCTTCAACACTGGCATCAATGACATAATGCTCGCCAATGGCCTGCCAAATGCCGATATCTACATCGGCGATCGCCTGGTTATCCCCGGATTGGAAGGGTTGAGCGGCACACTGATCACTAAAATCGTTCCATTTGGGGAAACACTGCGCAGCCTGAGCCGACAGTACCGCGTTGACGAAGCGCTGCTGAAAAAATTGAACCACATCCTCAGCCCCACAGAGCTATACGCTGGCGCAAAACTAATCATCCTGCAACAAGACGA
The DNA here is from genome assembly GCA_030018695.1 of Anaerolineales bacterium. Classification (GTDB taxonomy): domain Bacteria; phylum Chloroflexota; class Anaerolineae; order Anaerolineales; family Villigracilaceae; genus CG2-30-58-95. The sequence goes on along the minus strand of JASEHI010000024.1, from coordinate 2,602 downwards.
ACAACCTGCCTGGCCGGCGCGCTCGAATCTGAAACCAGGTGAAACCTTACTTGAACTGGCGGTACGCCAGGCAACAGACGCGTGGACTCTGGCCGAGATCAATCGTCTCCCCGGGACCTGGGCCGGCCTGCCCGACGACGTGCTTTATCTCCCCTCCGGCAGCTCCGACGCCAAACCAACCGGATTGCCCGCCGCGTTCTCTTCGGTCAACGTGACCCCTCTTCCGCTCGTGCAAGGCATCACGGTACAAATCCTTACCACCGTCACAGAACCCGTGACCTTGGGGGGGATGCTGGTTGACAATCCCCTGAACTTCTTCCAAATGAATGGCAACTCCTGGGTGGCTTTGCAGGGCGTCCATGCCATGCTTGAACCGGGCATTTATCCGCTTCGCCTGGAGGCCACGCTCGCCGACGGCAGCAGCCAGTCATTTGAACAAAACGTGCTTATTGCTTCCGGGTATTATCGCCAGGAAACCTTATTCGTCGAGCTCAAGACGATTGACCCGGCGGTGACTGAACCGGAGAATGCGCAAATCCTGGAGCTTGTTTCTTCGATCACAGCGCAACGCTTCTGGAACGGGGTCTTTCAAAGTCCGGCGTACTTCCCGGATTCATTCACTTCCACGTTTGGCAAACGGCGCGAGTATAAAGCCATCGGCAGCCACGAAATATTGCTTGGCTTTCACACCGGCCTGGACTTCGGAGGCGGAACTGGCCTGCCGATCACTGCACCGGCGCCGGGGGTGGTCGTTTTTGCTGGCCCGCTCGAAGTCCGCGGGAACGCGACCCTGATTGATCATGGCTGGGGCGTCTTTAGCAGCTTCTGGCACCAATCCGAGATCCTGGTCCAGGTCGGTCAGAAGGTCGAGAGAGGAGATATTATCGGCAAGGTCGGCGGCACAGGGCGCGTCACCGGCCCGCATCTTCATTGGGAGATTTGGGTTAATGGTATACAAGTTGACCCACAAGAATGGCTGGAGAAGAAATTCCCGCATTAATTCCACTTGACCTAACCCGTGATATACTGTAAGATTGTAGGTATGCTACCCAAGAGATATTACAAATGAACGAAAGGAGGTGAGGCTGCGGCGATAATACCATATACTTGATTTTCGATGAGTAAAGAAACATTCAACCAACCATATGAGGAGGAAGAAGATGTCTAAACGTTTGTTTGTCGTGTTTTCTCTAGTAATCGTCGTCAGCATGCTCATCGCGGCTTGCGCCCCGAAAGCCAAACCCTATGAGTGCACCGACGCCATCGGCTGCGTGGATGTCGCCCCTGGCGACCCCATCCACATTGCCTATGCCTTGGTTATTGCGGGTCCAGATGAGACCCTGGGCATTGACACACGCAACGGCATCGATGTTGCCATTGCCATGAAGGGCAAGCTGCTCGGCCATGACGTTAAACTGACCGGCGAGGATGACGGCTGCTCTGCTGAAGGCGGCCAGGCGGCCGGCACCAAGCTATCCGCCGACCCGAGCCTCGTAGCCGTCATCGGGACTTCGTGCTCCAGCGCGGCCCGCGTGGCCGTACCGCTGCTCTCGCAGGCCGGTTTCACGATCGTCTCGCCCTCCAATACCGCTCCCGACCTGACCATTGCCGGCAACCCAAACAACCACCCCGGCTACCTGCGCACGGCGCACAGCGACCTGCATCAGGGCGCGGCCGCGGCTAAATTCGCCTTCGAGTTCTTGAAGGTCACCAAGGCCGCCACCATCCATGACGGCAGCCTGTACGCCGAGAAACTGGCGGAGGTCTTCGCCAATTCGTTCGTAGAATTGGGCGGCACCATCACCTCAAGGGAAGCGGTTGACAAGGACGCCACCGACTTCAAGTCCGCGCTGACCAAGATCGCCGCCGACCAGCCGCAGTTAATCTACTACCCCATCTTCGTCAAGGCGGGCGCTCTGATCACTCGCCAGGCCAAGGAAGTGCCCGGCCTGGAGGAGACCGTCCTGATGGGCGCCGACGGCATGTTCTCGTCTGACGTTGTCGAGGGCGCTGGCGCGGCAGTCGAGGGACTGTTCGTCTCCAGCCCTGACCTCGAGGCCTTCGCGGCTGAATATGACAGCGTGTTCCTGCCAAAATATCAGGAAATGTTCGGCACCATACCGATCAGTATCTTCCACGCCCACGCTTTCGACGCGGCGAATATAATCTTCGCAGCCATCGAGAAGGTCGCAGTGAAGGATGCGGACGGCACATTGCACATCGGCCGCCAGGCGCTGCGCGATGCCCTGTACGCCACCAAAGACTTCAAGGGCCTGACCGGCAACCTGACCTGCACGCCTACGGGCGACTGCGCAGATCCGGTTATTGCCGTGTATGAATACCACGCCGGCGAATACCCGCCCGAGCGCATTTGGCCCTAGTCTTCGCATTTCGCCTGTTAAAACATTTACCAAAGAGGGGCGAGGTTGTCCTCGCCCCTCTAAAAATATTGCGTTTTCAACACCTTCGCCAATTTTGATTCGTAGCGCAATAGTTTTTTTGTTGCACCAAATATAGGATGAATTTATTGAAGCACACCATATCTGGCGGTATCTTGTGGGACAATTCTATAGAATTGTCCTACGCCAAATTTTAGCGAAGG
>JASEHI010000023.1 GCA_030018695.1 Anaerolineales bacterium | reverse complement strand
ACAGCCCCCGGCAAGATGCGCTGGAGGTGAGCGGCCGAGGCAAGCACTAACTCCCAATCAGGCCAGGTGTCGTTCGGCATACTGTTTCCAGAAATGGTAACGCTGGGCATAGGGATCAGCGACGTGCGCCTGGCATACCCGTAGCACCTTTTCCAGCACGAGCCGGTCATCGAGCGCCGCCCGGCGCAGCCTGGCCCAATCCTGCCGCTTGCCGCGGGCGATTACGTCGTCAATGGCGGCCAGGGTGAACTGCTGATGGGTGAGATGACGGTGTAACATAATGTAATTATACAACGGAAACTCCACATGGGTGATCAAATAGCCACTGCCGGCGGCCACGGCTCCTTGCGCGCCCTGGTCCACAGCGTGTTCACATAGTTAAGGGCGAAGTGGTTTTGCAGGAGATGAAGCCAGAACGCGCCTGATTCGGTTAGCTCGAGGTACCCGCCATTGCGAATCGCGAGTCCGGCTTGCTCCACGACTCTCAGCCACAGGTGGGCTTTGGGAGCATCTTTGCCAAGGGCGGCATGGATAGCCTCCAGAGGGATGCGCGTGTCGTAAAAACGCCAATACAGCCACCACCAACCCGACATCTCGGAGACGAACGGCATACGCAGGGCGATTGTCGGGTATCCTGCACTGGCTGTTTCGAACCAGCTCTCGAAATCGAACGTATTGAGCACGAACCCATCCGGCAGGTGTGACCCTGCGCCAGGGCCAATGCCAATATAGCCATCCCGGGTGACCGACGAGTAACGCGGAACAGCTCCCCGCTTGAAGCTCCACACTGATACGCGTTCGAAGCCATGTTCGGCGCACCACCCGCTGATGGCGCGGTAATGCGCCCGGCGCAGGCGCAGATCTGGCATGCGCACCGCCTGCAAGCGCAGATATTCACCGACCGAAGTGTACGGGAATGTGAAGAGCGGGTAGGTTGTAAGCTGGTTGGCGCCCAGCTCGGCAGCGCGTGCCAGGTCCGCAATTACGTCGTCCTCCGTTTGGCCCGGCAGCGCAAACATGATATCCGCGTTGACCGAGGCAAAGCCACTTTCCGCAAGTAGGGAAAGGGCCTGTTCGGCGGTCAGCGGTGTGTAATGACGATCCAGCCGGGCAAGGTGATCGGGATGAAATGACTGCACGCCCAGCGAAACGAGCGCAACGCCTGCATTCTGCAATTGCCTGACAACCTCTTTGTCTACCTCGGAGGGGTTGGTTTCGATGCAGATGTCACCCGTCAGGCGGAAGCGCTCACGCAGGCGCGTAAGCACACTGGCGACGCTGTCCAGCGCAAGCGTTGGCGTCCCGCCGCCAATGTAGACGCTGGTTATCTCCGCCGGGCCAATTACATTGGCCCACCAGCCAAGCTCGGCCATCGCCGCACGTGTATATGGCTCCACGAGCGTCCCATGGTAAGGTATTTTGGTGTAGGGGCAATATGGGCAGCAGTTGCGACAGAATGGCACATGCAGATACAGTGAGGTTCGCTCGAGGCGCGGCGGAATCCAGCCTTGTGGGGGCGGCTCGAAGACCCAGCGTTGAGCGGCCCCCACCAGGTAGCGGCGGATGGCGCGTGTTGCGAAGCGCGAAAACTTGTGGCCGGGACTGTTCACCAGTATCTCATCATGCCGATCAGCGCACTCGGGCGCAGGCGTTGAAACTCGGTCAGTTCGGTGCAAGCCGCGTAGCCACAATCCGGGCAGGTATCGTCGTGGGCGCGGCAGCAGACAGACTCGCCATCCACATCCACAACGGAAGCCGCGCCGAAACGCCTCGGCTAATGCCCGGACTTGAGCGCCAAAAGGCCGGCCCGTGAGTTGATCACCGGCAGCCCTGCTCTAATACAATCCAGAAGCTGGTCAATGAGCGGGGCGCGCTGCTCGGCGGTCAGAAACAACTCGTCGCGCCCATAGTAGGGTGTGTGAAAGTAGAACATGACGCCCATCACGGGGAACTTCGTTTCCTGCACCCAGCGCAGAAACGGCTCGATTCCAGCGGCAGTGTGGCTGTCAATCACGTAAATGACGGCCACTTTTGGATGCCGGCCCTCCCGAACGGCGCGTTCGACCTGGGCGAAATGATTCCCTCGCCGTCTCTCGAAGGTGCCAGGCAGCCCATCCATGCTGACCCATACCAGGTCGGCTGACGTATCAAGCCCAAACATGCCGTTGGTATAGACATGTACATGGAAGAAACCGATCCGCCTGGCCTCGATGACGGCGCTTTCGAGGCTGCGTTTTCCGTCATGCCACAGCATGGGTTCTCCGCCGCTGAAGTACAGTTCTCGGAATCCACGCCTCCAGGCGTTCTGCAGCGTGGAAACCAGTCGTGCCCAGGTCATGTCGGGACGGCCGGTATTGGAGACATGACAGCCGCGGCATTCGAGATTGCAGCGGTCTGTGACTGCGAGGCCATAGATCAACGGTTCTTGCCGCCGCAGTATGATAAATCGCCATACGAACGACAGGTAGAAACAGAGCCTATTCCACATGGTTTTGACAGCCGGGAGATTGCTTCCTGCCATTTGACTGAGCTATGCTCTGACTTACTCCTCTGCGCATCATTATAATTACCCCACCCGAAAAGTCAAGCAGCTATGCCTGATAATTCCCTTCCCGCTTCCATACATCGAGCATCAACTCGTAGCGCGCCAGGCGCATACCCGTGTAAATACAATTGCTGGTCGAAAAAAAATAACCTCCGCCCGGCATCCCGTGACGGAGGGCGTAGCGCGCCGAGGCGATTTTTTCCGTTTCGCCGGTAAGGGATTGTTGCTTCTGCAGCGCTTCCACCATCGCGAATTCTTCCAACGGTACAATCACGCCGACCGGCTGGCCGGTGGCGTCGGTGATAAATTGACGTTTTAGAGTGATTGTGGTCATTACACATTCTCCTCGTCCATCCCCAGCGCAAAGCGGATCGCCCGGCTCACCTCACGCATTCTCAGCGGCGATAGCGACGCGATCAGCGAACCGATTTGAGGTTTTGGGACCGTCTGGATGTTATCGAAATTTGCGGCGCAATCAGTCAGCAAGCCATCTTCTCGACCGAGAAAGACTTCCGAAGGAATTTCGCGCACCGTAGTGGTGATTGGTGCAATGGTCAGTGCGTTCAAGAACCCAATAGCCGACGTGCGCGTCAGGATCAACACTGGACGCCGCTTATCTGGTGCTTTGAACGAATACCAACGAACGTCGCCGCGTTTCATGAATTCCCCCAAGCTTGCTCTACTTCCCAAACGTCGAACTCGCCAGGCTCGACGGGGTGCCGGGCGTAGCCTTCGGCTTGTTTTTGCTCGAATTGCGCGATTTTACATCGCTGCAAGGCCAGCGATAAAGCCTCCCGGATGAAGGCGGAGCGCGTGGTGTTCAGACCTGTAATTGCCTCATCCACTGCAGTCAACAAGGGTTCGTCAATTGTCATTTGAATAGTTTTCATCGCTCACCTCGGGAATGTTGATAATTATCCACATTATAATCTGCAAGAAATCAATGGTCAAGAAAAGATAAGAATCAATTCGCTTGAAAAACTGCGACGCACCTTGCGAGTGTATCGCATGGGATATGAAAAACCTTGCGAAGGTTCTGCACCTTCGCAAGGTTGATGTTATCTGCGATTGTACCCCCCACCATGACGCTCGCCATCGCGGCCGCCAGGGCGTCCGCCGCCGGGGCGACCACCACTTGGGCGGCCTCCGCCGCTCTTGCGCCCGTCGCGCTCCTGGGCTTCTTCCACTGTCCAGCCCTCGAGCACAGCCTGGCGCGAGAGACGTATCTTGCCCATCGGGTCAATGCCTGTGACCATTACAGTCACCTCGTCGCCGAGTCGCACCACGTCTTCAACTTTTTCGACGCGCTCGCTGTCAAGTTGCGAGATATGCACCATGCCATCCGTGCCGGGCAGGATTTCGACGAAGGCACCGAAATCGGCCACGCGCACGACTTTGCCGGTGTAGATGCGCCCCAGTTGCGGCGTCTCGGTGATGGCTTCGATGCGCTCGCGGGCCATCTCTGCGCCCACGCCGTCGGTCGCGGCGATGTAGATCGTGCCGTCTTCCTCGACGTCAATCCTGGTCTTGGTCTCTTCCTGCAGGGCGCGAATGTTCTTGCCGCCCGGGCCGATGATCGCGCCGATCTTGTCCACCGGGATCTTGACGATGGTGACGCGCGGGGTGTGCGGCTTGAGGTCCGGGCGCGGTGCGGGCAGTACTTCCAGCATCTTATCCAGGATGAAGAGCCGCGCCTGGCGCGCCTGTTCGAGCGCCTGCTTCATGATCTCGGCGCTCAGGCCGGAGATTTTGATGTCCATCTGCAGGGCGGTGATACCCCGGGATGTCCCGGCTACTTTGAAATCTATGTCGCCGAGGTGATCTTCGGCGCCTTGGATGTCGGTCAGGATTTGATAACGCTCACCTTCCTTGACCAGGCCCATGGCCACACCGGCCACCGGCGCTTTGATCGGTACGCCGGTATCCATCAGCGCCAGTGTCGAGCCGCAGACGGCGGCCATCGAAGACGAGCCGTTGGAGGCCATGACTTCAGATACCAGCCGCAGCGTGTATGGGAACGTCTCCTGGGCCGGAATGACCGGCTCGAGGGCGCGTTCGGCCAGCGCGCCGTGCCCGACCTCGCGCCGGCTCTGGCCGCGCAGCATTTTGGTCTCGCCGGTGGAGAAGGGCGGGAAATTATAATGGTGCATGTAACGCTTGGTATCCACCGGGCTGAGGGTGTCAATTTCCTGGGACTCGCGCAATGTCCCCAGCGTGGTGAGAGTCAGCACCTGGGTCTCGCCGCGCGTAAAGAGACCTGAGCCGTGCGCCCGCGGGCTGAACCCGACCTCGCACCAGATCGGGCGGATCTCGGCCGGGGCGCGGCCATCTGGGCGTTTGCCCAGGTTCAGGATGCGCTCGCGGACGATGGTCTGCTCGGCCTGGTCAAAGGCCTCTCGGACGGAAGCCAGCGAGGGGTGGTCCGCCGCGTTGCCGCCACCTGCCCCCGCACTTTGGGGGTCGGGTACAGTACACATCTCGGCAACGATTTCGTCTTTGAGAGTCGTCATCCCGCCGTAGAATTCATTCTTCGTCAGGGGCTTGTCGAGCAGGCTGCTGATCGCGCCGCTGACGCGCTCGAATACTTTCTTGCGCAGGTCGGCATCGGGGATAAAGAAGGTGACTTCGCGCTTGGGCTTGCCGATTTCGGCCTGCATCTGGAGTTGAAGTTCGATCAGCGGCTGGATGGCTTTGTGGCCGAATTCCAGCGCGGCGACCATGATATCTTCGGGAACTTCATCTGCGCCGCACTCGACCATCAAGATGGCCTCCCGCGTGCCGGCGATGCGCAGGTCGAGGTCGGACTTGTCCATTTCGGGGAAGGTGGGGTTGGCGACGAATTGTCCGTCCACTCGCCCGACGCGCACGGCCGCGACCGGGCCGTTCCAGGGAATGTCGGATATCATGATGGCAGCCGAGGCGGCGTTGATGGCCAGGATGTCGAGCGGATTCTCGACGTCTGCCGAGAGCGAGTACATGATGATCTGGACTTCATTGCGCATGCCTTCGGGGAAGAGCGGGCGCAGCGGGCGGTCGGTGAGACGGGCGGTAAGGATGGCGTCGGTGGAGGGGCGGCCTTCGCGGCGGAAGAACGAGCCGGGGATCTTGCCGCCGGCGTACATGCGCTCTTCGTAGTCCACGCTGAGGGGGAAGAAGTCAATCCCCTCGCGGACACCGCCCATCGTTGCGGCGGCGAAGATGACCGTGTCGTTCAGGTGCACGGTCACGGCGCCACCGGCTTGGGGAGCCAGTTTGCCGGTTTCAATGGCAATAGTCCGGCTGCCCACCGTGGTGGTGTAGCGTTTTGTTTCGGGTTTCATAATTATCTCCTGTCGCGCAAAATTATTTTTTTGCGCTACTTTTTCCCGCCTGGTCAGGGACTGAAGAGCGATGACAACAAGTCAACGAAAGGCAAACGAATAAACGAATGGTGTTCGATGAGCGTTGTCAGCACTATTCAATTCCCGACGGGCGGGTGAATAAAAAAAGTAGATGGGTAACGGCCCATCTACTCGGGCGAACCACTTTCTATTTGCGGCGAAGTTTCAACTGATCGGTCAGCACCAGGTAACGCTGGTACTCCGCCTTGCGCAAGTAAGCCAGCAACCGGCGGCGCTGCCCGACCAGCTTGAGCAGGCCATGACGGCAGGATTCATCGTGCGTGTTGGCGCGCAGGTGGGAGGTCAACTGGTTGATGCGGGTGGTCAGGATGGCCACCTGCACTTCCGGCGAGCCGGTATCGGTCTCGTGGCGGTGGTAATCGGTGATCAGTTTGGTCTTGATCTCTTTATTGAGCGGCATGACGTATGCTTTCTCCTTCGATAATATTTTGCCGAGTAGGCCTTTGGCAGGTCTCCATACCGGCAGCAGCGCCGCGGGTAGGACCAGTCACGGGCGGAATTATACCAGAAAATGAAGGTATAATCCCGTTTGTTTTTTGCCAGTAATTGCATGAAGGAGTACCGTTAATGATCAATGCGCAAAATCTGGTCGGTAAAAGAATACTGGGCTTACTATTTGGGGCGGGGGTGGGATTCATCTACAGCCTGGTTTCAGCCACGATCAATCATATTTACATTCGCGATATCCCGTTATACCTGGACACAGCCGCGGTCTTCAACCAGGTGATTTTGACAACCCTGGCGGGCGCAGCCATGGGTTATGTGGTCAATTGGCCGGAACAAGGCGTGATTGGGATGGCTGTTGCGTCTCTTTTGGGAACCCTGGCCATGATTATTACCAGCGTGGTGAACGCCATGGCCGGCGGCGGGCAGGTAGTGGTAGTACTCCTGGCTTATGTATATATCGGCATGCCGATTGCGGTGATGTTTATCCCATTGACTGGTTTGTTCCGCTGGGCGGCTGGGTCATTTCAAAATAATATCCGCTCACGCGGCTGGGGGGCGCGTTCCTTGAAGATACCGATGGCATTGGTTTTACTCGCCATCGTGGTCGGTAGTTTTTCGTTATATTCAGCGGAAGCGCGCAAAACCCTTTATAAAATGAACGGATATATACAAGAGGCGCAGACATCCGGCAATGAAAAGATCCCTGCGGCTTTCCGTCAAGTTGCTCAAATAGCCCGCCAGGGAGGACAGGACTATACTCTGGAATGGAGCGATGACCTCGGGCGCTTCCCAATGTTGATTGCAGATGATGCAGGGTATAGAGGCTTTACTTACCAGGTAGTGCTGGCTCATTTCAAGAGCGGCGAGACGATTGCCTGTCTCTTTGATACGGACGCCTTGCTCTATTTTTGCATGCAAGCCAGATCATCACCTGGCAGTCAATAGATTTTAGCGGGCACTCTTAGAGTCTCGCGTAACCCCTCTTGCAGCTCGAGCGGGAGAGATGGCAGCATCCGGCGCAGGATGCGAATCATCTGTGGATTTTGAGACGTGGAACTGACTTCACGCAGGAAGTGCAGGGTTTCTGTCAGCGATACGCGTTCCAGGGCGCGCAAACAGGAGAGGAGATCCAGTTGCGTGGACGGCGAGGCTGATTCAAGCGTCGGCCGCAGGAGGCGGAAGATGGCTGGCAGGTTCTCAAATCCAGGCTCGTTTATCAGGGGGAGCAACGCCCGTAAACCCCAAACCTGTATTCTGTGATCGGTTGAATTGAGCCATTCCTCGATCAACAGTAGAAATACCTCGGCATTCTCGCGACGCAGTAGTCTAAAGGCGTCTGTCAATAGGGCTTGCTGGATTGCTGCGTCTTTTGATTGCAGTATCCACTCGGATAGAAGGCTAAAGAGCGGTAAAGCCGAGGCAGGGGGGATACTGCCAAGTAGATGACAAGCCAGTAAACGTGTTTCCAGGTAACCGGCTTTCCATAAGGCATTTGTCAGCGCGACTGCATCGAGCGGGTATTGATCTGCCGGGGCTTCTAATTCTCTCTCGATTTGCCGCATCACGGGCTTTGGCGTGCGATAACTGGGCAGGGAGGCGCGCACGGCTGCTTGCGCCGGACGCAGCGTCAGGTTGGTATAAAAGTCGAGCATTTCGTGTAGTTGGCGGACGAAAAGATCCGGTTGATCAAAGTTATCAATCAGCCGGGCGGCCTGGGATTTGAGGTGGGCGAGGCCAATGGCGGGCATGTTCCAGTAATCAGTAATCAGTGATCAGTTTTCAGTGGAATTGTAATCCACCGGGAGGACTTTGGCGCTGATCTCGGCCTCCAGCGCGGCGATCTCGGACCTGAGGCCTGATACCGTTTCATCCAGCGGCACAATCACCTTATCCGCTTTGTGGCGCAGCTTCACCTCAACGCCGCCTGCGCTCAACGCGCGCGCGCTGACCGTGATGCGGATGGGGCAGCCGATCAGGTCGGCGTCGTTGAACTTGACGCCGGGGCTTTCGTCGCGGTCGTCGTAGAGTACTTCGATACCGGCGGCTTGCAGTTCGACGTAGAGTTTATCGGCAGTCTCTTCGGCCTGAGGCGTGCCTTTTCCACGCAATAAAACCAGATGGACGTGGAAGGGGGCAATCGTGATAGGCCAGGCCAGTCCGTGGTCGTCGTGATGTTCTTCGGCGGCGCAGGCCAGCAGGCGGCCGACGCCGATGCCGTACGAACCCATGATGACAGGTTTCTGCTGCCCGTCTTTGTCGAGGAAGGTGCAGCCGAGGGCGTCCGAGTAGCGCGTGCCAAGTTGGAAGATGTTGCCCACCTCCACGCCGCGCGAGGCTTTCAAGGGTGCGCCGCATTCCGGGCAGGCGGCGTCCTCGTCCGCGGCGGCGATGTCAGCGACGATGTCGGCGGTGTAGTCACGGCCATAATTCACATTGAGCAGGTGGTAGCCTTCGTCATTAGCGCCCGCTACCAAATTCGGCGAGGCTGGAATAATATCATCCACAACTACCGAACCACCCAACGACCCAACCACCAAACCAACCGGTGAGGCGTAACCAGGCACAGCCCCCATCGCGCGTATCTCTTCATCGGTGGCCGGCCGCAGGTCGCGCGCCCCGACGGCGTTGGCAAGTTTGGTTTCGTTCAGTTCCATGTCGCCGCGCAGGATGGCGAAAATGAATTTCTCGGTCAGTTCTTCGCCTTCCGGGATAGATGCCATGAGGAAGACAGCCTTGGCAGTTTTGGATTTAGGTCCGCCGAGGAAATTTGCCAGGTCTTCGATGCTCTTGCAATCCGGCGTGGCGACTTTTTCAACGGGTTTCGGCGCTTCTTCCTGCGCGACAGGTTTTTTGAAGCGCGCCACTTGGCGGTTGGCGGTGTAGCCGCACGCAGCGCACAGGAGCAGGGTATCTTCGCCGATGGGCGTGAGATACATGAACTCGTGCGCCAGCTTGCCGCCCATCATTCCTACATCCGATTTCACGGCAATCACCGGCAGTCCGCAACGGTGGTAGATGTTGAAATAAGCCTGGTAGTGGGCGCGGTACTGTTTATCCAGCCCGTCCCAGTCGGCATCCAGGCTGTAGCTGTCTTTCATCGTGAATTCACGCACCCGGATCAGCCCGGCGCGCGGACGCGGGTCATCGCGCCACTTGGTCTGGATATGGTAGACCAGTCGCGGCAACTGCTTGTAGGATTGAATCTCGCGTCGGACCAAGTCAGCAACCACTTCCTCGTGGGTCATGGCGAGCACCATATCGTGGTCGTTCCTGTCCTTGAAGCGTCCCATCTCGGAGCCGATCTGGTACCAGCGCCCGGTCTCTTTCCATACGGATGCTGGATGAATGACTGGCATCGAGATTTCCTGCCCGCCGATCTTGTCCATCTTGTCGCGCAGAATGGCTTCGATCTTCATCATCGAGCGTTTGGCGAGGTGCAGGTACGAGAAGATTCCCGCCCCGAGCGGACGGATGAATCCGGCGCGCATGAGCAGGCTGTGGCTGATAACCTCTGCTTCTGTGGGGGCGTCGCGCAGGGTCTGGCTGAATAAATGACTCATTTTCATGTTGACCTACCTGAAGGTGTTTTGGTATCACGGGAATACCACTTGTCAAGACTGCCCGCCGAAGGGAGCGCGGGCAGTCTGGCGTTTTGGTTGGGCTGGCTGCTTTGCCTGTTATTCGTACTGAAGCGGATATCTCTCAGGAAATTTCAAGGCATCCAGTTCGATGTCAATGTCAAGTTCATCCCAATGAAAGTCGCCGTGACTTTCACGGAAATTATAGATTTGATTGAGGGTCGCATTTTTGAACGCCGGATAGAGCGAGAAGGGAACGAAGAATTCACCATCCTCGGTCAGCAACCAGAAACCATCTTTTTCGATGCTGGTGATCTGGCTGCAGACTTGCAGTTCATCCTGGGAAATGTCTACGCCACTCATTTCTAAATTTCTCCTCATGCTTGCGTACCAACCGTTCGATCTCGCTCAATTCATGCGTTTTTAGCTCGTGATAATCTGCCAGCGCAATGATCGGTTCCAGCCAAAACTTGGCTTTCCCATTCTGCCCTTCTATGTGGACGTGCATGCGCGGCTCTTCGCTGCTGTTGAAGTAAAAACGATAGGCTTTTTCGCGATGGATTGTTGGCGACATAAGTCAATTATACAGCATCCCTGACCCGAGAGGATGGATTCCGGCGCGCATCAGCAGGCTGTGGCTGATAACCTCTGCTTCTGTGGGGGCGTCGCGCAGGGTCTGGCCAAAGAGTTGGGAGAGTTTCATTCGAAATCTCCAGCGGCACTTTTTGTAAAACAATCATGCTTGCCTTCCACGAAATTATGTGCTACACTTTATTTCGTGGAGGTTGTTATGGATATGCAAAATGTGACTCTCTCGCTGCCCAAACCTACACTGCACAGGATAAAAATGCTGGCCGTGCAGCGTCAGTCGTCTGTTTCGCGGCTCCTGACCCAGGCAATGGAAAAAATGCTCGAAGAAGAGACCGAATACGAAGCGGCGCGCAAACGCCAGACTGCATTACTGGAAAAAGGCTTCAACCTGGGCTTTCGCAAACCTGCCAGCCGGGACGAAATCCATGAACGGTAAACCGGCTTCCCAGTTTGTGGATAGCAACATCCTGGTGTATGCTTACGATCTTTCACAGGGGGAGAAGCACGAACAGGCCAAAGCGCTGCTTCTTTCTCTGTGGGAATCGGGACTTGGCTGTGTGAGCATCCAGGTAATGCAGGAGTTCTATGTCAATGTCACGCGTAAATCCGAGTTTCCGCTTTCACAAGAACAAGCCGCGCAGGTCATCCACGATTTTTCGGATTGGAAGGTTCACCGTCCGGCGATAACGGATGTGCTTTCGGCGATAGAATTGCACCAACGCTACCAAATTTCATTTTGGGATGCCATGATCCTGCAATCGGCCCGGCAGAGCGACTGTGGAATCGTCTGGTCGGAGGATTTGTCCGACAGCGAAGAGTACGCAGGGATAAAAGTGGTCAATCCATTCAAAGGGAGGTAAGGGCGACGCTACGTCGCCTATTTGATAAACTCGGCTTCCGCCGGGGCGTCGCGCAGGGTCTGGCCGAAGAATTGGGAGAATATCATCGCTGGCGGTCCTCGCGTAGCAGGTCGAGGCTGGAGGGGGAATTTGCAGGAGGCGCAAACCGGCGGCGGCGGATCGAGGTCAGCGCTTTCGCCTGTTCCATTTGGCGTTCCTCTTCCTCCAATGCCCGCGTCAGTATCATCAACACCTGCGCATTCAGAGAACGATTGCGGCTTTGCGCCAATTGTTGGAGGTGCTGGTAGAGGTTATCAGGAATGTTGCGGATATGCAAAGTAACCATTACTTGCTCCTTTCTCGAAAAGAGCATAGCGCGACTGGTTGCATATTGCAACGCCATTATGGGGGGCGTCGCGCAGGGTCTGGTCGAAAAGATGACTCATCTTCATGGGAATCTCCCCGTAGGGGCGACGTTACGTCGCCCCTACGAGATTAATACGCCTTTGCGAAATAGACCTTGCGCTTGGCATCCTTCCCGCACACGATGCACTTGCCGCCTGCACCCGTTAGGGTGTGACCTTTTTCCCGGTCGAGCGGAATACAGCGCGTGGTGGCTTTGGTGTCTTCTTTCACCTTCGCCTCGCACTCGGAGGACTCGCACCAGAATGAGTATGCCCAACCATTCTGGACGACTTCGGTCAATTCGCTGTAATCTTTCGGGTCAAAGATGTGACTGTCGCGGAAGGCGGTGGCGCGTTCGAGCAGGGATTTTTGGATGTCGGTCAGCAAGTCCGCGACCACCGCGGCCAGACCCGCCTGCGGCACGAAGGACTTGCCACTTGCCCCCGTAAGGGGGTCGCGTCCCGGTTTATCGCGCCGGGCAAGCGCGACCGAGCCCTTTTCCACATCCTTTGGACCAATTTCAACGCGTAATGGAACCCCGCGCATTTCCCAGTCGTTGAACTTGAAGCCGGGTGTGACCTCGGTGCGGTCGTCCACCTTGACGCGTATCCCGGCGGCCTTGAGCTCGGTCTGGACGCGGTTGACGGCCTCCATAACGGCGGCAGTTTCAGGGTCCGATTTGAAGATCGGGACGATGATGGCCTGGATGGGCGCCAGGCGCGGCGGCAGGATCAGGCCCTGGTCGTCGCCGTGGGTCATGATGATGGCGCCGATGAAACGGGTCGAGAGTCCCCATGAAGTTGTCCAGCAGTGCTGCAAGGTGTTGTTCTGATCGAGGTATTGGATCTCGAAGGCTTTGGCGAAGTTCTGGCCGAGGAAGTGTGAAGTGCCGGATTGCAGGGCGCGCGTGTCTTGCATCATGGCCTCGATGGAAAGCGACTGCACTGCGCCGGCGAATTTCTCGCACTCAGATTTGACGCCCCTGACCACCGGCACTGCGCCCTCGTTGATGGCGAAGTCGGCGTAGACGCCCAACATGCGCAGCGTCTCTTCTTCGGCTTCTTTGGATGTGGCGTGGGCGGTGTGACCCTCCTGCCAGTAGAATTCCAGCGTGCGCAGGAAGAGCTTGGTGCGCAGTTCCCAGCGCACCACGTTGCCCCACTGGTTGATCAGCACCGGCAGGTCGCGGTAGGATTGGATCCACTTGGCGTACATCGAGCCGATCACCGTCTCGGAGGTGGGGCGCACCACCAGCGGTTCTTCCAGTTTCTCGCCGCCACCAATGGTGACCACCGCCAGTTCGGGCGAGAAGCCTTCCACGTGGGCTTTCTCCTTTTCGAGGAAGGACATGGGGATGAGCAACGGGAAAGCGGCGTTGACATGGCCAGTCTCCTTGAAGCGCCGGTCGAGCGCGGCCTGGATGTTCTCCCACAGCGCCCAACCGTAGGGTCGCACGACCATGCAGCCGCGCACCGGGGCGTAGTCGGCCAGTTCGGCTTTTAACACCAGCGTGTTGTACCATTCGGAAAAGTCAATATTGCGGGGGGTGAGTTTTTCGTCGGACATAAGTTCCTCGTTTGCAAGTTTACACGTTTACACGTTTACACGTTCAAACGTGCCAACGTTCTAACGTTTGAACGGCAGATTGGACATCCGGGGCGAAAGAGACGAGTTCGCGCTGGTTGATTGGCATGTAGCTGTGGAACTTGTCGAAAAAGCGGTCGAAAACGGACCTCCAGCCTGCCCCGACCAAAATCAGTGGTTTGGGCGGCATAGAGTGGACGATCATCAGGTTCCACGTCAGGGCGATCTCGGTCAGCGTGCCGGGACCGCCGGGTAGGGCGATAGCCGCGTCACAGGCCTCGATGAGGACCTGCAGCCGTTCCATCAGCGTTTCCCGCCGCCATTCCTCTTTCACCCAGCCGTTGGCCCTCACCGGACGCCAGCGCTCGATCTCTTCGCAGGTCACGCCGATGACGTGTCCACCGGCTTCGCTTGCCCCGCGGCTGACGGCTTCCATCGTGCCGATATAGCCGCCGGTCAATACGGTGTGACCGGCCTCAGCCAGCAGTTTGCCGAGTTCGTAAGCCTCTGCATAAGCGGGGGAGCCGGGTTGGGGTTGGGAGCCGCCAAAAACTGTGATGTTCATAGAGATCAGAGTGTAGAGAATAGAAAATAGAGAATAGAGAATAGAGAATGGTGAATGGTGTGTGGTGTGTGGTACGGTCAATGGTCTACGGTCTATCGTTCCACTAGCGGGATGCATTGGTTTCGAGTTTCTTCAAAATCGCCTGCTCCAGGTCAATGCCAGAGATGGAAGCCAGTTGCAGAAGATAGAGGGCTGCGTCAGCCAGTTCGCTGGCGAGTTCGTCTTTCTCAATGATTTCATCGCGCCACTGGAAGTGTTCCAGCACTTCGGTGGCTTCGAGCGAAAGCGAGATCGCCAGGTTGCGCGGCGTTTGCGGGCGAGGGCTTTTCGGCTCGTACCAGCCTTTGGAGCGCACAAACTCGTGCATTTTGGTCGTTAAGTCACGGATGTTCATTTTCAATCATCAATCGTAAATCGTAAATCGTAAATCGTAAATGAAAACGGCTCCTCAGGTCTGGGAGCCGCTTGTGGGCGTGACGAACCGAACCTATCCAGACCGGAGAGATTTCTGCTTGCGCGGGGCTGGGGACGGGTTCGGGGTCATGCGCCGCATTATACCTGATTTCTTATCCCTTAATACTACCAAAATGCTGTTTTGCCAGAAGTGCATTGACTCTGCCAAATGGTCGCCCCGCGGATAGTCGTTCAACCGTCTCTAACCGGCGTCGCCTTCGCGCGAGGCGATATATTCAACGGCCGCCTCCGCGATCAGCCCTGAGCGGGTTTCGCCGTGTTCGGCTGCATATTTATCCATCACGTTCAACACACGTTCCGGCAAAGTGATATTGACCCGCCTCGTTTTTCCCGATACTTTTGCTAGATCTACCGCCACCAATGCCCAAATCCCTTCGGCATAGTCAGGGTTGTTCTGATGGTATTCCATCGTTTTGGGAGCAGGGATAGGTTCACCATCCAATAACATCCCCTCCAGGTGGCATTCGATGGCTTCGACCACCTCTTCCAAAGCCTTGTCCATTGTTTCTGCCGCGCTGAAACAGCCGGGCAGGTCGGGGACGGTCACACCGTAATCGCTATTAGGGTCTTTGTGGATCACAACCGGGTAACGCATATTCACTCACTTTTTCTCTGGCCAGGGCCAGCCAGCCTGACGATAGATACTTCGTAGCGTTCCTTGTGGAAAATCTTTTTTCGGATGGGGGACGGTCACGCGCCCGGGCTTTTCCGGATGTTTGAAGTGATGATGGCTGCCGCGGATATGCACCAACACCCATCTGTCTTCCCTAAGCCGGGTGATGATTTCTCGGCTGTTCATAGGCCTATTATACACATTGTACACACGGCGTCAATCCCGGATATTGCCGCCTGGTCATGGGAGCGGGTTCAGCATCATGGCGGCTATTATACTTGATTTTCGGCCTTCGGATTCGCAATTTGCTTTCTGAGTAGTTTTAATCTCACCCCAATTTCAATAAAAATGCTTTCACTGCTTCATTGAACTGCTCTGGTCGCTCTACTGGCGTGGCATGACGCGAATCCTTGATAACCACCAACTCCGCTTGTGGCATTCTGGCAACGAACTCTTCCTTAAGTGCTACCGGCGTGTAATCCGCATCGGCTGCCATCACCAGCGTCGGACACCTTATCTCGTTCAAATGGTCAGCCACGCTCCAGCCCACAATTGCTCGCATCGAGGCAAGATAAGCGCGCGGGTCATTTTCTGCCCATCGTTCAACTAACAGCCGTCGTAGTTGATCTTGCTCCGGTTTAGGAAAGAGACGTTTGCTTAATACTTCCCCAATCTTGCGCATTCCCAGCAGGCGGATGATAATCTCGCGTTGGAATACTTGCCAGCGCTCTTTGCTCGTGCGGAGGATGAATTCGGGGGTCGCGTTGACAATCACCAGGCTTCTCACCAGGTCGGGTGTGCTCACCGCCAATTGAAAGGCGATCATGCCCCCCAAGGATATGCCCACCACATGCACTGGAGCGATGTCCAAGAAGTTGATCAGTTGTGCAATATCACTGGCAAAGAGCGGAATACTGTAAGGGCCGGGGGGTTTATCCGATTTTCCGTGTCCACGGAGATCGAAGGTGACCATTTGATAGTTTCTGGAAAAGAAAGCGCTCTGCTCTTCCCAATCGCGGCTGCTGGAACCCAGGCCGTGGATGAATAGAATCGGCTCGCCTTGCCCGGCAGTTTCGTAATACAGGTCAATGTCGCGGAGGTGAAGTTTCGGCATGTTTGATCTCCTATCCTGCCACTACCTGTCACACCGATTTCCCCCGGACGATCCGGACTGGCAAGTATTCCGCCCGCAGAACGCCTGGTTTCAGGCAGGAAACCGGTCAAAATCTGCGATCTCGCCGCCGGAATACTTGCCAGTTTCAAGGCTTGAAACTGCCCGCAGGGAAATCGGTGTGTCATGAAGCGACATATTCTATCGCCGCTTGCTTGATACACCCTGAACGCGTTTCGCCATGTTCTGCTGCATTTTATCCCTCATGGTCAACACACGCCTTGGCAGAGTAATATTACCTCGCCTTCTTTTCCCTGGCAATAGTGTGGCTCTCTGGGATTTGCTGTGATAGACCCCCATATCTGGCGGGCCTCCGTTATGCGAGATTAATCTCACCCTACAATTGGGTCGGCGGTACAGCGAAATTAATTTCGCTCGACATTTGGGTAGCCACCACGGAGATTCCCAGAGAGCAAAACTCCCATCACTCGCTGCGCCGATGTGCTACAATAGAATTGACTATTCGACTATGAGACTATCCGACTATCGAACTATCGAACTATGCGACTGATCTTAACCCACGAACAATCCGATTTCGACGCCCTAGCCGCGCTGCTCGGCGCGCACCTGTTAGACGTAGGCGCGCTGCCGGTTTTGCCGCGCCGCATGAATCGCAACGTGCGCTCGTTTGTCACCCTCTACGGGACGGAACTGCCCTTTATCGAAGCGCGCGACTTGCCCGCCGGAGCCGTTGAGCTGGTCACGCTGGTGGATACGCAATCGCTGGTCACGCTCAAGGGCATGGGCGCGGAGACCAAAATCCGCGTGATAGATCATCACAAGCCGCGCAAGGGATTGCCGGCCGATTGGGAAATCCGCGCCGAAGAAGTCGGTGCAGCCACCACGCTGCTGGTGGAAGCTCTGGGAGCCTCTGGCAACGGCGCGCTGACGCATGTCCACGCCACGTTGCTTTTGCTCGGCATCTACGAAGATACCGGTTCGCTGAGCTATGCCTCGACTACCCCTCGCGATGTGCGCGCCGCCGCTTTCCTGCTCGAACAGGGCGCGGATTTGCGCATTGCGACCAATTTCCTCAATCCGCCGCTCTCAAGTGAACAGCGCGCCGTTTATGACCGCCTGGCTGCAAATACACAAACCCATCCCATTCACGGTCATCGCGTTGTGATTGCCTGCGGTGATGTGGGTGAAATGAACGAGGAAATCTCCTCGCTGGCGCATAGATTGCGCGACCTGCTCGACCCTGATGCCCTGTTCGTGCTGGTGAAGACTTCGGACGGCATCCGCATGGCGGCACGCTCAACGGCGGATGGCATTGACGTATCGGCCATCGCCGCCTATTTCGGCGGCGGCGGGCACGAGCGGGCCGCCGCCGCGCTCATAAAAACCCCTTCTTCCTCCCAGGTAGAGGGACAAAGTCCGGGTCCCGCGCTTTCCCTCGCTTCCATCCATGACGAACTGCTTGCCATCCTGCCGCGCTATATCCGGCCGGCGGTCACGGTGGCGCAGATCATGTCGCGCCGCCCGCGCTTGCTTGCGCCGGAAACGCCGGTGCAGGAAGCGGCCAGGTTGATGCAAAAATATGGCTACGAGGGTTTTCCGGTGGTGGCCGATGGCAAAGTGATTGGCCTGTTGACCCGCCGCGCGGTGGATCGCGCCCTGGCGCATAAGCTCAATTTGACCGCAGCCAGCCTGATGGAGGCCGGCGAAGTTACCGTGCGACCGGATGATTCGCTCCAACATTTGCAGGCGCGCATGACGGACAGCGGCTGGGGTCAGGTGCCGATCGTCGAACCTGAATCAGGCAAGGTGATTGGCATCGTCACGCGCACCGACCTGCTCAAGACGCTCGCTCCGCCGCGCACCCCGGCGCCGCGCCGTCACCTGGCTGACCGCTTGGAGAAAGCCCTGCCGCCCGAACACCTGGCTTTGATCCGCGCCGTGGCCGAACAGGCCGCCAGGCAGAAAATGGCTCTCTACATTGTCGGCGGGTTCGTGCGCGACCTGCTGCTCGAACGGCCCAGTCTGGATTTCGATATGGTCGTCGAAGGCGATGCGATTGCGCTGGCGCGTGCGCTCGCCAAACGTTATGGCGGCAAAGTCACCAGTCATTCCCGCTTCGGCACCGCCAAATGGCTTCTTGACGTTGACAAGTTGGCAAGTTGGAACGTTCCAACGTTCCAACTTGCCAACGTTCCAACGTTCATCGACTTCATTTCCGCCCGCCAGGAGTTCTATGCTCAACCGACTGCCCTGCCGACAGTCGAACGCGGCAGCATCAAGCTCGACTTGCATCGCCGCGATTTCACCATCAATACCCTGGCTTTACGCCTGGACGGGCATCATTATGGCGAACTGCTCGATGCCTGGGGCGGGCTGAGCGACCTGAAGAACGGCCTGGTGCGTGTCTTGCACTCGCTTTCTTTTGTGGACGACCCGACGCGCATGTTGCGCGCCGTCCGCTTCGAGCAGCGTTTCGACTTCCGTATCGAAGCCCGCACCTTGCAGTTGATGGACGAGGCGCACAACTTGCTCGAAAAGCTCAGCGGAGACCGCATCCGCCACGAGTTGAACCTGATCCTGGCTGAGGAGCGCGCCGCGCAAATGTTGGCGCGCCTGGCTGAGTTGAACTTCCTGACTGCAATCCATCCTTCTTTGCCTTGGGATGATGACATCCGCCGGGCGCTGGCTTCCAGCCTGGATCAGACTCCCCCGGCAGGCTGGGGCTGCCTGCCGGACCTCTTGGCTGTTTCGCAGCGATTGGCGTTGGGTTACCTCCTCTGGTTGTCACGCCTGAATCCCTCTGAAGTGGAAGCCCTCTCTTCCCGTTTGAGATTCCCTGCGACGCTCAAGCGCAATCTCATCGCGGCCAGCGAACTGATGAAAGATTTACCCGGCCTGCAAAAGGCCAAGCCCAGCGCCGTCTTCGAGCGGCTCGAAAAAACCCCCTTATTGGCGATCTATGCCGTTTATCTGGGGACATCCGGCGCAGCCCGGGAGACGCTAAATAACTTTATGACGAACTGGCGACGCCTCTCGCCGCGCACGACCGGTCATGATCTGATCGCGCGTGGTATCCCCCCTGGGCGGATTTATCAGGATGCCCTGAGCCGTCTCCGCGCCGCCTGGTTGGATGGGGAGATCAAGACCGAGTCAGAAGAGAAGGCTTTGCTCGAAGAATTGCTCAAAAATGTCTGATTGGTATGTCTGCAGTTTTCGTGGGGCGGATTGTTAATCCGCTTTCAAGGTTTTCGATAAAGCGCGTCGAACAGCGCCGAGCCGCGTAACCCCAGTTTGCGTGCCTCCTCGCCTGCGGTCACAGAAAACCACAGATTGAGTAAATCATCTCCGGCCTGATAAGCAATCGCGATGTAGCCGGGCTGCGGGCCGGGTGTCTGATCGGGTGGGAATTTGTCCAGCAAGACCAGAATCTGTTCCAGAAGTTTTCCCAAGTTTTCGGTATCGGTCAGATCAACGACTTTCACCGTGAAGTAAAAATCCGTCTCCAACGTGGCGAAATAGACCACGTTCCCCTTCTCGTCCACGCAGTTCTCACCGTAGGCTCCGGCGCGGGCGGTGACGCCGGTCATGCCCGCCTCATCGAAGGCTTGCTGCACCTGAGTTGAGAGTTCGGGGAGTTCCTGCCGCGCCCAAACATAAGCGCATTGTGGTGGATGGGCGGGATCCGCCAGTGTCTCGGTGGGCATCGCTGGGATTGGCGCAAGCAGCGGACGGCAGGCGGCGAAGATCAGGACGAGAAAGAGGGTTCGTAATAGTTTCATGGTCTACCGCTATTTTACTATGTACTGCGTAAATCTCCGAACTGCAATGCCGTTATCGCCGAGTAAAAGCGCACATTCTGGTTCGGCATTTTATGCAAGGAGCAGTATCTCACCTTCGTTACCTTGTTCAGGTAAAGTGATGAC
Organism: Anaerolineales bacterium; assembly: GCA_030018695.1. GTDB lineage: Bacteria > Chloroflexota > Anaerolineae > Anaerolineales > Villigracilaceae > CG2-30-58-95. The sequence goes on along the minus strand of JASEHI010000023.1, from coordinate 15,099 downwards.
ATTTAGCCCTGCCTGAATTTGCGCCCTCGCGATATACTATTGCAAATGATTTGCAGTAAGGAAGACCCCAACCTGACCGAAAAAGTGACCCAGCGACTGCAGGGCCAGAAGGGCCGCATGACCGGGCAGCGGCGACTGATCCTCGAGACGCTGGAATCCTTGCCCGGACACCCGACGGCGGAGGATATCTTCCTGCGGGTCAGGGAGGTTGCCCCTCACTTGAATTTATCCACCGTTTATCGCATGTTGCGCTGGCTGCAAAAAGAGGGGCTGATCACCGTGCGCGTTTTTTCGGAGAACGAACGCCAGGATCGCTTCGATCCTAATTTGACGACGGAGCATTTTCATTTCGTCTGTCAGCGCTGCAAGCAAATAATCGAGTTCGATGAGCCTTCCCCGGCCAGCGCGATCATTGCTGATTTCGAGAAAAATAACAGCGCCCGAGTGGAGAACGTCGGGCTGGTGCTGCATGGCCTATGCCGGGATTGTCTATCTCAGGAGTAAGCAGCCTGTCAGAGAACCCCTTGTAGGGCAGGTTTCCATACCTGCCGACAGGGGTGGCGGCTACGGAAAGCCGCCCTACTCGGGAAAAGAATTTTACCGGAGATGAACGGAGATGAACGGAGATGGACTGTGATACGGAGTACTACTCTTGAAAAACTATCACAATCGCGAAGGTTTTGTAGCGCGATATTCATATGGGTGTGTTTCATTTCAGTTGAAACCGTCCCGAAGGTTGGCAAAAACGATCAAATTTTCTCAGCAAAACCTTCGGGACGTTCTTACTTCAACTCATTTGAAACGCACCCAATTCATTTTGGGATAAGGATGGCCTGTCGCGATATACCAGGCACGCAAGAGGTTCCCGTACATACGCAAGCGCCAGCGGATCCCGTGCCGCCAGCCGCGGCGGAATTCGCTTGGCGGGTGCCAGACGCCTTTCAGCGGCACAATGCGGGTGCGGTACCCGTTCCGTTGCGCGGCAACGGTCAACGCGACCTCAAAGCCATATCCGGCCGCGGCATCTCTCGAGACTTGATTGAGTATCTCAGCCCGCAGCCCGCGTTGACCGGTCAGCCAGGGAATAGCCCAATGGGCGAAATCGGTGTAGAAGCGCCCGCCCAGGAACAGGCCGAGGGTCATATCCGCTGCGCCGGCAAGGATGGGCGCAAGTAATGCCTCTAGTAATGCCTCTATATGAGAGGGATTCAGGTTCACGAGATCAGCATCGAGTAATATCAGATAACCGGCCTGCGTATCACTCCATGCGCTAAAGATGGCCTGTCCCTTGCCTTTATTCACTTCATGCTGGATCAGACGTACGCGGCAATATTGTTCTATAAAGGCATGTACAATTTCCGCTGTAGTATCGTCAGAGCCGTCATCCACGACGATGATTTCGTTGAGGATATCCACTTTACGTAAAACGGCCAAGACGCGGCCGATATTTTCGGCCTCGTTGCAAGCGGGGATGATGGCAGCGATGCGCGGCGCACGCGGCTTGGTCGGAATTTTCGGCATGACCCTTCCTTTCGTTATTCTAAAACAGTATACGCTAAATGCGAAGACTGGTCTCAACGTTTCAACGTGCAACCTGCAAACGTTCAAACATTTTAACCTGCAACCTTTGAACGAATTGAGTATAATTCGCCCATTCCTTCCGTAAAGCGGAATTCATTCCGCAACCAAAGGGCGATATGAATATCGCACTACAAAATCTTCGCGAGTGTGATAGTTTTTCAAGAATAATCTTATAATCGGAGTAGTTATGCCCCCCAAATTCAGCGGTGCGCAAATTCGCCAAACCTATCTTGATTTTTTCGTCGAACACGGACATACCGTCGTCCCCTCCGCCTCTTTGGTTCCTGGCGGTGACGCCACGCTGCTCTTCACCAATGCAGGCATGGTGCAGTTCAAGGATGTTTTTCTCGGCGCGGACAAGCGTCCATATACCCGCGCAGTTGATTCGCAGAAATGCCTGCGCGTGGCGGGCAAGCACAACGACCTCGATGAGGTCGGGTGTGACGACACGCATCATACGTTCTTCGAGATGCTCGGCAACTGGTCGTTTGGCGATTATTACAAGAAGGAAGCCATCCAGTGGGCCTGGCAATTGCTCACCGATGTCTGGGGTCTGCCGCGCGAGCGTCTGTGGGCAACCGTCTTCAAGGATGACAAGGGCAATGTCCCAGCGGATGAAGAAGCCGCTAATTTTTGGCGCAAGCAGCCGGGGTTCCAGAAGGAACACGTACTGTATTTTGGGCGCAAGGATAACTTCTGGGAAATGGCGGAGACGGGTCCCTGTGGCCCCTGCTCCGAGATCCACATGGATCGCGGCGAGGAATACTGCAACCTGAAAGGTCGGCCGCACAACTGCACCGTCAACGGTGATTGCACGCGCTACCTTGAACTCTGGAACCTGGTTTTTATTCAATACAACCGGATGGGACCCGATACACTCAACCCGCTGCCCGCCACCCACGTGGATACCGGTATGGGCTTCGAGCGCATCGTCTCGGTGCTGCAAGACGTGGACTCCAATTACAAGACCGATCTGTTCGCCGGGGCGCTGGCTGCCCTGCGCTCGCTCACTGGCCACAGCGAAGCGCAGATGCTGGCGGATTTCACGCCCTACCGCGTCATCGCCGACCATGCCCGTTCGGCGGCCTTCCTGATCGCGGATGGCGTCGTGCCGGGTAACACCGGGCGCAACTACGTCTGCCGGATGATCATCCGCCGCGCGGCGCGCTTTGGGACGAAGATCGACCTGCACGAGCCGTTCCTGGCGAAGGTGGCCGAGGCTTTTATCGCCGCGTACATCGCCTTCTATCCCGAACTCGAGAAGCACAAAACCACTATCCTCGACTCCATGACACGTGAGGAGATCCGCTTTGCGCGCACGGTCGAATCTGGCGTGGCTGTGTTGGATGGGATGTTCTCCGCTTTGCGGAAGCAAAAGAAAACCGTGCTGGAGGGCAGCAAAGCCTTCGAGCTTTATGCGACCTATGGACTGCCCTTCGAGATTACGCGGGACATTGCCCGCGAACAAAACCTGGATGTGGATGAATCCGGTTTCCGCGCCGCAATGGATAAGCACCGCCTCGCTTCCGGCGGCGGCAAGGCCATGGGCGCGTTGGGCGGCGAGGATGCAGAGTTCTTCAGCGGCATTCTGCGTGACTTGCAGGCGAAAGGGAAGTTGGGTGAGAGTGGCGTCGAGCAGGATCCGTATGCAAGTAGACAAGTAGCAAGTGGACAAGTAGGAAGTAGACAAGTAGAAAGTAAACAAGTAGAGGACGAAGTACTTGCGCTGTTCGTGAATGGGGAGGCGGTGCAGTCGGCTTCGTTTGGCGATTTGGTTGAAGTGATCCTCCCCAAAACAGGCTTCTATATCGAGTCCGGCGGGCAGGTTTCGGATACGGGTTTCATTAGGACTCTCCCCCTATTATCAGAGAAAATGGAGGAAGGCGGAGGGGGCTGGGAAATTGAAATAACCGATATGCGCCGGCCGGCTGCGGGCATCATCATCCACATTGGCGAAGTGGTATTTGGCCATCCAAAGGTTGGCGATAAGTGCATCGCTGAGGTGGATATGGCGCGCCGCCACGACATCATGCGCAACCACACCGCCACGCACCTGCTGCACTCCGCGCTTCATCAAGTGCTGGGCGAACATGCCCGCCAGGCCGGTTCGCTGGTCGCGCCCGACCGCCTGCGTTTCGACTTCAACCATCCCGAAGCCATGACAGCCGGGCAGTTGGAGCGCGTCGAAAAGATCGTCAACGACGCGGTGACGGCGGACATGCCCGTGCAGCCGGTCGAGAAATCCCGCCAGCAGGCGATTGACGAAGGCGCCATGGCGCTCTTCGGTGAGAAATACGGCGAGACCGTACGGACGATTACCATATCAGCGTTGTCCGGCAGTTCAACTGCCGGATATCAAGTTATCCATTCCTACGAACTTTGCAGTGGGACGCACCTCGAGCGCACCGGCGACGTGGGCGCGTTCATTATCGTCAGCGAAGGCTCAGCGGCGGCCGGCGTGCGCCGCATCGAAGCCGTGACCGGGCGCGGCGCGTACGAACTCATTGCCGAGCGCTTTCGCACGCTCAAACAAACCGCCGCGCTGCTTTCTTCCGCGCCCGAAGGCGTGGCCGGGAAAGTCGCCAGCTTGCTGGATGAACTCGTTTCAGCCCGAAAACAAATTTCCAGCCTGCGCCAGGAAACCGCCCTCTCAACCTTCAACATGCAACTTGCCAACGTGCAAACAGTAAACGATGTCAACCTGCTGGCAATCGAAATCCCCAACGCCGATAAGGACACTCTCGGTAAACTGGCCGACAGTTTCCGCGAGAAATATCCCCAAAATGGCGTATGTGTGGTTGCCGCCATATCTGGTGAACAGATTGTCGTCATGGCAGCCGTAACGCAGGATTTGATCAAGAAAGGCATCAAGGCTGGCGATCTGGTCAACCATATCTCGCGTCAACTTGGCGCGGGCGGTGGCGGCTCACCGCACCTGGCTTTCGGCGGCGGGCGGGATGCGAGTAAATTGCCCGCCGCGCTGGCAAGTGTCCGTGGCTGGGTGGAAGAGAAGCTGAAATAGCCTCGTATGGAAAGCCTTGGTGGCGATTTCCGCCCTCTTGGTCTCGCATGATATAATGGCGGCAAAAGAGGTGCAAGATGAGCAAACAATTGCTCGACCGACAGGTTGAGCCAGTGCTGACAGCATTGAACTCTGCGCCGCTTCCGGCTTAATATGTCTGAAAATCCTCTGGGGTCTATCGCCGATTATGAGACGTTTATCTACAGCTTGCCGTTATAATCAGGGGAGATGAAAACCCAGGTCATTCACTTGGAATTGCATGATGACGTCGTCTCCGTGCGCGACAAAATGTCGTCGGCCAAGACGGCGCGCATTTTGCTCGTTTGGCCGACGCGCAAGCGGCTCCTCGATCGGAACCTCGACCTGATCTTGCTCCAGCGGCATGCTGCCAGCCTCGGCGCGCAGCTTGGATTGGTGACGCGCTCGGCCGAAATCCGCAGAGCAGCCAAGGAACTGGGCCTGCCGGTCTTTGCGACTACTGCCGAGACCCAAACCAAAGCCTGGCAGAATTCGTCTTTGCGACCTAAACCTGCCCGCCGCGTTCCACGTCCCGATCTGCAGGGACTCCGCGCCGAGGCTTACCCCCCAGAACCAGCCTGGCTTGCCCGCCCCGCCGTGCGCCTCACGTTTTTTTCTCTGGCAGTTGTGGCGGTTTTGGCGATGGTGTTGTTGTTCGTCCCCTCGGCGGGCATCTCTCTCGACCCGAAGCTGCAAGAACAGAGTCTGATCCTCAGCGTGAGCGCCAGCCCAAAAGTGACCTCAGTCAACGTGGCTGGAAGCCTGCCTGCGCATCGGCTTTCGGTGGCGGTGGAAGGCAGCCAGTCTGCCCAGGCCTCGGGCCAGGCCTCCGTTCCCGATAAACTGGCCCAGGGCGTCGCCCGTTTCCGCAATCTGACCACCTCCGTGATCGGCATCCCGGCCGGGACGGTGATCCGGACAACGACAGAACCTGCCATTCGCTTCGTCACCACGCAAGATGGCGTCGTGGCGGCTGGCGTTGGCAAGACGATTGATATCCCAGTTCAAGCGCTTGAGCCAGGCTCAGTTGGGAATCTGCCGGCGGATGCCCTGATAGCCATCCAGGGCAGCCTTGGCCCCCATTTGGCAGTCACCAATCCGCAACCGACCAGCGCCGGAGCTGAGCGCACTGTTTCCATGCCCACTGCCGGCGACCGCGCTCTCCTGCGCGAGGCGCTCCTGACCGATCTGCGCCAGCAGGCGCTGGATCAGTTTGCCACACGGCTCGCTCCTGGCGATTTGCTTTTCCCGGAAACGCTTGCTATCCACCAAGTCTCAGGCGAAACCTACCTGCCGGCTGAGGGCCGGGCGGGTGAGGCGTTGGCCCTCACCATGCAGGCGGAATTTACCATCCAATACGTTCTGGCTTCTGACCTGGAAACGCTGGCCGCGGCTGCGCTGGATGCGGGACTGGCGAGTGACCTGCTCCCCGTCGCGGATACATTGACCATTGAGCTGGCCGGTGGGCCGGTCTCTCAGGCTGACGGCGTGACTCGCTTCGAAATCCTGATCAGCCGCAGACTCAAGCCAAATATCAATCAGTTCACCATCAGCCGTGCCGTGCAGGGGTTACCTCCCGCCACGGCCAGCCAGCGTCTGGAATCCATTCTCCCACTGACCTCGCCGCCGCAGATCCAACTCGTCCCATCCTGGTGGCCGTGGTTGCCATTTCTGCAATTTCGTATCTTGATAATCGGATGAGAATCCTCGCCGTTGACCCCGGTTCCAAGCGCCTCGGCCTGGCAATCAGCGACCCGACGGGAAGGATTGCCAACCCACTGGCGATCATTCCGCATGTCTCGCGCCTCATTGACGCCGCAACTGTCGCCGGGCAGGCTGCCGCGTACGAAGCCGGCCTGATCGTCGTCGGCCAGTCATTGGACGAGCAGGGCCGCCCGACCTTCGAGGGGCGTCGCGCCGCCCGCTTTGCTGCCGCCCTGCGTGCGCAGACGAGCATTCCGGTGATACTCTGGGACGAGGCTTTTACCACTCAGGATGCCCGCGCCGCCCGGATCGCGATGGGTGCTTCACGCAAAAAACGCGCCGGGCATCTTGATGATCTGGCGGCCACCATTCTCCTGCAATCCTACCTTGACGCGCTTCTACCCCCTAACTCGTAACTCCTAACCCGCAACTCATGAAACGCCATTCCTGTCTCCCCTTTGTCCTTCTGCTCTTCCTTGCCATTGGAGCCCTTGCAGCCATCCTGTTCATCCCTGTTCTGGCAGCCGGGTCTTACGGCCAACCCAGCCCGTACTTGAGCAGCTGGCAGCGCTTCAGTTATTCGGCCTCGCTCTTGTGGAATGCCGGCGATCTGACCATCCCGCGCGATCCGAATGGGCCGGGACAGATTTTTGTCATCGAGATGGGCGAGTCGGTCTCCACTATCTCGAATCGCTTGCAGGCAGCCGGTCTGATCCGCGCGGCGCAAACCTTCCGCATCTATTTGGTCTGGACGGGATTGGATACATCCGTGCAGGCTGGCAATTATGAACTCAGCCCGGCGATGACCGCCATCCAGATTGCCCATGCGCTGCAGGACGCCACGCCCTCCGAAGTGACATTCGTCGTCCTGCCTGGTTGGCGGATGGAGGAGATCGCCGCCTCGCTCCCGACCTCCGGCCTGAACATCACCCCCGAGGCCTTCCTTTCAGCGGCGCGCACCCCGTATGCTCTCCCCGACTTTTTACCGGCTGGCGCCTCTGCCGAAGGCTTTCTCTTCCCGGGTACCTACAGCCTGCCGCGCAGCACCTCGGCGGAGCAATTGGTGTCAATATTGCTCCAGAACTTCGATTTCCATCTCACGCCGGAATTGAAAGAAGGCTTTGCGCGGCAGAATCTAAGTATCTATCCGGGTGTCATTCTCGCCTCTATTGTCCAGCGCGAGGCGATCCTGGACGATGAGCAACCGGCCATCGCTTCGGTCTTCCTGAATCGCATTGCCATCGGCATGAAATTGGATAGCGACCCCACGATCCAATATGCCCTGGGCTATAACACTGCCCAGGGCACATGGTGGACAAATCCACTAAGTTTGGAAGACTTGCGGGTGCAATCCCCGTACAATACGTATCAGAACACCGGTTTACCGCCCGCGGCGATCAGTAACCCCAGCCTGAGCGCTCTACAGGCAGTAGCCAATCCGGCGCAGACAGCCTATTACTATTTCCGCGCCCGCTGTGATGCTACCGGCCGTCACGCCTTCGCCGAGACGTTCGAGCAGCACATACAGAACGCCTGCCCGTGAACCAGTGTCCCCATGGTATGTGTTCTATGTAATGCTGGTAGTCTCCAGAATGTGTTTTTCCAGCCGGTCTATGACTTGCTTCTGGTAGGCAATAACAGCCTTGACCAGGTCGCCGATTGAGACAACCCCGATCAGTTTGTTGCCATCCAGGACCGGAAGATGTCGGACGCGTTTTTGGGTCATTAGACCGAGCGCCTGCTCGCAGGTAATGTCGGGGGTGATGTAGTAAATATGGGAGGACATCACCTCTCGAACAGCCAGTTCCTTCGAGGACTTGCCTTTTAAGATCACTTTGCGGGCGTAATCTCGTTCTGAGAAGATGCCGACCAGTTTCTCGCCATCCATGACGAGCAAGGCCCCGATGTCCTTGTCTGCCATCATTTGCAGGGCATCAAAGACCGTCTTGTTCGGCGCAGTCGCCCAGATCTCGCTCCCTTTTTCTTTCAAGACTTGATTGATGGTTTTCATTGTCTCGCCTCCTGGGGTGTTTTTTGTGCAACTGAAACGATTGCATTAGTACAATTATACACAATTATCAACTGAATCGTGAAATTCGTATCAGGGCAAAGAATGGATCATTTCTTGCCAAACAGCCAGCGCAGGCTTGGACGTGCCGTTGTTGTGGCGCAGAGAAATACTCAAAAAAGCGGGATTGATCCGTCCAGCCGGATCGTGTGGAAAAGACCATAGGGCAAGCGACAAGTCTAGACCGTTTGCCAACTCGAAGAAACGCCGGACGAAGGCAGCCTGTTCGTCTTGGCTGCCTCCGTAGGGCAAATCGGGCGCATTCGCGAACGGCGCAGAGGGCCAGCCGATCTCGGAGAAGGCAATGGGACGGGATGTGTGTTCCGCGATGACGGCGTAGTAATTCGCCGGCAGGTCATCCGGCGAGGCGTAGAGGAGATAGGGATAGGTGGTGAACGCGACCAGGTCGAGCCGCTCGCCGAAGAGGTCGAGCAGTTCCCACTGTGACGGATTCTGCCCGTCGCCAGCGAAAAACTCCCCGCCGTGAAGCATCTCATACTGAAAGACGGGAAAGACCAGCGTATCCGGCGATGCGGCTTTGACCGCCTCGTAGGTCTCGGTGTAGAGGGTCACAAAGGCGTCGAAGCCAGTCGGGTCGTGTTCGTAGTAGCGGTTGATTTCGATTCCCAAAGCCAGATAAGAAGGCTGGTGCTTTTCGACAATGGCAACCGCCACATGTTTGAATTTCGCGCGCTCCTCGGCATTAGTCAGCGCGAGCGACAGTTCCAAACCGCCCTCCGGCTTATCGCGAAAAAAACCCAGGGCGATTAGCGGGATGAAGTGGTAGCGCGGTGCCAGTCCGAAAACAGTGTCCACCACGGCGGGAATCTGCCCCGCTGTTTCAGGGGAATCGGCCCAGTCGGTGTATGCGCCGAGCAATTCGCCGGTCTCGGGTAGAGTCTCGTACAGGTTGGTCCAGTCTGCGGCGGACGAGTTTGGGAAGTTGCGCGGGATGAGTCCGGCAATGCCGAATTGCGAGTTAGGAGTTGCGAGTTGCGAAGCTGCAAGTTGAGAGGTCTGGGTGGGGGTTACCGGGGCAGAAGGGGTGCCGCTGCCGCAGGCCAGGGACAGCAGCAGGGCAACGGGCAAGATGGTTGGGTGCGCCTTGAATTTCATGTTCTTCTCCGAGTGTTACGGCGCGGGCTGGACGAAGACGGGAGTCGAATCGAGGATCAAGGTCAATACCCCGTCCGCCGCTTCGAGCGTTTGCGTTTCGGGCTGACTTTGCCCCGCCTCGGTTGGCGTGCGGGTGATAAGTGCGCTGGCGGCGTCGAAGGGTAATTCGACTGATATGGCAGGAGGCTTTTCGCCAGGCAAGTACAGTTTCCCGTCGTTGTACCACAGCGCCCACACCGGGCCGGAGGGAGTCTCGAAGCGGTAGACCCATACACCCGCGGCGAGGTCGAGTTTATCCAACGAGGTGAAATACTTGATTTTTTCGTTTACGAGTTTTATGGCATAAAACGGGGGGCGCGCTTCTCCGGCCTTGCTGACGTTGGGCAGTCGCGGGCCGGTGGCGCGGGAGGTGAGTTTTGTATCCATCATCCCCATGAACATGGACGCGCCGACAGCCGGCACGGCGGCGGCGTCCAGCGCGGGGATGTTGGTCTTCCAGTCTTCCAGGTTGCCGAGGTTGATGCCCAAAATGCCCTCACCAGCCGATACAACCGCCTTTTTCACCAGACCGCGCGCCATTTCGGCTCGCAGCCAGGCCAGGTTGGCGGCGTAATCCGGGTTCTTGGGGTCGGCGATGGTCTTCAGGACGGCGGTGACCTGCTCGCGGGTGGCGTCGGTGGCCGGGTGGAACGGCCGCCCGTCGAAGCCGACCAGCGGCGACATGCTGAAGGAGTCGCCAATCCAGATGGGTTTTTGCTTGCAGCCGAGGGAGGCCAGCTCGTCTCGAATCCAGGCGGCGGTGGGCGGAATCTCGGTGTAATCGCCCAGGCTGTGAAAATCCACGATGTCGTAGGCGTCGCAGGCAGCCAGGATGGTCTTGATTTCGGCGTAGCTCTTGCGGAAGGGCTGGGTCTGGGTCAGGCGGCGCTGCGCTTCGGCCTCGGGAGGGTTGTCGTCGAACACGTCGCCCACCAGCAGGGCTACCAGCAGCACCCGCGCCTGGGGGTCGGCGGCGTGGATGGCCGGATAGGCGGCACGCAGCAGGCGCACGTAATCTTTGGCGCTGCCTGGCCAGAAGCCGGTGAACTCGCGCTCGATGCCGTAGTGATGAACCGGGTACAGCAAGCCGGGCGCGTCATCCATGCCGTCGCCGTCGTAACGTTCCACGAAGCGGGACACGAACGCGGCGTAAGTGTCGCGATGCTCTTCCTTCGGGAATGTGTTGCCGGGGTTGAGCAGGGAGGGCGGATTGACTGAAGCCCAGGGCGATTCGGCGGTGATGAGCAGTTGAATCCCGCTGAAGCCGGCGGATTGATATTCAATTACGAGGTCGTCCAATGGCTTCCAGTTATATTGGCCGGGCTGCGGCTCGATGAGACTCCACATGCCGAAGATCGGCTGCGGTTTGGCGTAGGTGACGCCGGTGGGGGCGTAGGCCTCCGCCACGCCGGGGATGGCGTATTCGATGGAGATGGTAAATTGGCGTATGGCAGATGGCAGATGGCTGAGGGTAGATGGCTGAGGGCTGAGGGTAGGAGGGGGCGGCGTGGGTCGCCCGCAGGCGATAATGGCCAGCAGGAGCGCAATGGCAGCCAGTAAAATCCGTTTCAAGGGGCGCCCCTGCCCGCCAGGATCAGGATGGCCGCGAACAGGCAAATCCCAGCCAGGCCGAGGGTCAACCCGACCATGGCAGTGGCTTTCGAGCGATTCTTGCCAAAAAGGCCGGTTGCGCCCAATACCGCGCCGAGAAAGCCCAGGAAGGCGCTGCTCCCGCCGCAAATGAACAGCGGCGTGCCGACCATTTGGATCCATTTTTGCGCGACGCCCGTTAGCGCGCACAAGCCGACGCCAAAAACGAGGGCCAGGGAAAGGATGCTCAACACCAGGCTGGCATTGCCCAGCGTGTTGGATTGTTGAGGAGAAGGGTAGTCCGACATTCGCGTGCCTCCTTTGGCTGGATTTATGGTAGCTCTTCGAGCTACCATTATCGAGCGACCGGCCATTCGAGGCGGCGGTCACTCGTGTATGCTACGCGGTTGGGGGCGGCGGAGTAACTGGTGTGCTCTCCGCAGCCCTGGTCTTGATGAAACATGAACCAACCCACATCGCCAGTCCCACTGCGAGCAGGATAGCGGTCTGGAGAATGATTTGTTCTGACAGGCCGTGGATGATGTAAATCGCCAGTTTGTGGCCGATATTAGCGACATCTGCCGAGAGGAATGGCGGGATGCGGGTAACGACAAAGTTATTCCAGGCCCAGTTCAAAGCAGGCAGCATTGCGATTCCCGGGAGGAGGGCAATTGCACCAACAAAGAAGATCGGGATTCCCCACCAGCGCAGCCAGCCCTTGAGCGAGCGCACGCCAAAAAGTGTTACCATCAAGAGGAGGGCAAACGGTAGGAGCGGACTCCAGCGCAACCCCAGCCGTACGTAGCGGAGGGTGGTAAATGGGTCGGCGCTCAACGGTCCGCCGCCAGGCGTGGCTCCGAGCGGGCCGGTATATGGCTTGATGATTACTGCCTCGTCCGGGATCTGCTTGGCCAGGCTGCCGAGTTGGCTTTGGAGTTCTGGCAGCATGATTGCCAGTATCTCCTCCGGTGGGTTGCAGAACAGCATGCCGCCTTCGCCGCCGAGTGCGCCGGCGGCCATTTGTACCAGTTGTTCTACCGTGCAGGGCGGCTGAGCAGCCATTAGTTGCTGGAGGGCATCCTGGCCAGCCTGACCGGTTATGCGTTCCTTCAATTTCAAGAGCGAGATTTTGGCAGTCGCCGTTTCCCCATTCAGGTAGGCAAATACCTGGTCAAGAACGTTTTCGGTCAGGGCTTGAAGTAATTCGGGCGGTGCAAGGGTTTTGATGATGGCTTCCCAGTCCGCGGCGGTGAGGTTCCGCATGAAAGCCGGCGGGCCGCCCTGGTCTTCGTTACCGTTTTCCATCGGCGCGCCGTATTTATCCAGGCATGGCTGGATGGCCTCCTTCTCGACCTCGGTCGGTTGATCCTGGCCGCTTGCCAGCGCGGTGTACCTTTCCTCTCCCAGTGTCTGCGTATAGCAAGCGCGTAGCTCGGCTGAAATATCCTCGCAAAGCAGCGGGTTCTGGGCGCATGGATTGTAGGACATGCTCGTCGTCAAAAGCTCGCCGATGATCCCCGGCAGGTGGTCGTAGAGTTGCTGTTCGGTTATTGCCTTTTTATAAAGGTTGGGGTTGAATAGCTGGCGCTCGACGTTGAAGAGCAACAAAGCCAATACGGCTGTGATCACGAACAGGATGGCGAAGATGGCGGCGATAAATCTTGCAAAGAAAGTCAAGACCTTGCGCATCTTTTCTCTCCTTCTTAATGTTGAGCGACAATCTCGATGTAATCCTGCGTGACTGTCTTCTTCAGCGAGCCTCCCAACAGTATGATGAGTTCAGTAGCCAGTTGCGCCTTATGTTCGGCATCCTTGCGGCTCCAGGTGCGGCTCTTGATTTCAAGATAATTGCCCAGGTTGGGGGTCTCGAAGCGGTCGAGATTGACGTAGAACTCCGTATCCCGGAAATTCACCAGCCAGCGCAGGCGAACTTTATCAATTGGCACGACCGAGGCGGGTGTGAAATACTCCCGGTAGAAACGCAAACTGTTGGCAGCCGGCGCCAGGTAACGGCTGCGCGAGAGTAATACGTCATGGGCGAAATCGCCTTCGCGCGCTGGGCCGAGCAGCGTCAATCGAGCGCGAACGCTGACCACCTCTCCCTTCGCGCCGATGGATTCATCTTCCCGGTACCTCAACCGGCCCTGGGATGGATCGCTGAAAATGAAATAATTATCATGCTGGTGGTAATGTCTCTGGTAGATGATCTTGACCTCGGGCCGGCAGAGAGCTTCCTGGACAGCGGCCGGGTCGGCCAGTTTGACCTTGACCTGCACCTCGAAGGATTCAGCCTCCGTCGAACCGCCCAGGGCGACCAATTTCGAAAGGATGGACTGCTCCCGTTCGATGAGGAAGGTGTCTATGTGACGTGCGTACTCTTGGGCGGCTAATAGTAGTTCAGCTTCGTTCAATGTCAATAGCTGCCGGTCGCGCATCAGCCACTTGCCATTGACCATCACATCGGTCACGTCGGTGGCTTTGCTGGCGTAGACGATTTGGGCATAAGCATTGTGCGCCTCGCGGCGGAAACTGGGCGCATTATGCACAGGGGCAAGGTCAACCAGGATCAGGTCGGCGCGCTTGCCGGGTTCGAGCGAACCGGTCAAGGCTCCGAGATGCATCGCCGCCGCGCCGAGCCGGGTCGCCATGCTCAAAGCAGTCGCGGCAGGCACGGCGGTTGGGTCGTTGCTGACAGCTTTTGCCACAAAAGCGGCCAGACGGATTTCCTCGAACATATCCAAGTCATTGTTGGAGGCTGCTCCGTCCGTGCCGATGCCGACATTCAGGCCCACCTCGAGCATCTTCTGAACTGGCGCAAAACCCGAAGCGAGCTTTAAGTTGGAGGATGGGTTGTGCGCCACACCTGCGTTGGCGTGCAGCAGTGTGCGTATTTCGCCCTCATCCACGTGGACGCAGTGCGCGGCGAGAACTTTGGCATCCAATAGCCCTTGCTTGCGGACATACGGAATGACCGGCATGCCGCTCGCTTTGCGCATGTTCTCTACTTCCAAAGCAGTCTCGGAGAGGTGGGTGTGGAGCGGGACGTCGAACTCGACCGCCAACTGAGCCGTGGCGCGCAGGATTTCAGGTGTGCAGGTGTAAGGTGCATGTGGCGCGACGGACGGCTCGATCAGGGCATGTCCCTTCCAGCGTTGGATAAAGTCACGCGCGGCCGCCAGTGAGTCTTCGTACGATGCAGCATCAGGTGTGGGAAACTTGAGCACGGTCTGCGAGCAGACGGCGCGTAAACCCGCCTCGGCCGTGGCTTTGGCGACCTCTTCCTCGAAGTAGTACATATCCGCGAAACAGGTCACGCCACTGCGGATCAATTCAGCGCAGGCCAGGCGCGTCCCCAGTTGGACGAAATCCGGCGAGACAAACTCGCGCTCCACCGGCATGACGTAGCCCATCAGCCAGACATCCAGGCGCAGGTCGTCGGCCAGGCCGCGCAGCAGCGTCATCGCCGCGTGGGTGTGGGCGTTGACCAGGCCGGGCATCAGCACCTTTCCGCCGCAGTCAAAGACCTGCGCGGCGCTGTATTCGGCGCGCATTTCAGCCTCCGCGCCGACGGCGAGGATGGAGTCACCCCTCACTGCCACCGCGCCGGGTTCGTATTGGTGCAGTTTCTCGTCCATCGTCAGGACGAGGGCGTTGGTAAGCAGAAGGTTAACCGGTTTCATCCATTGTCCCTTTCTACTTGTAACTGCTCAAGCCTGTCACCCTGAGGGAGCGTTCTGTGCGACCGAAGGGTCTCAAGGCCAGTCGGAGGAGATTCTTCGCCGCTGGAAGAACACCAGCGGCTCAGAATGACAATCAGGTGAGCAGTTACTGAAATATAAGATACTACTGGAGCGGCGCGGTGAAGGGGTGTGATCGCAAGGGGGTTTGCCACGCCTCTCGTTTTGCATTTGGGTGTATTTCATTTCAGTTGAAGCAACCGTCCCGCAGGTTTTGAAAGACG
>JASEHI010000022.1 GCA_030018695.1 Anaerolineales bacterium | reverse complement strand
CCGTCTTTCAAAACCTGCGGGACGGTTGCTTCAACTGAAATGAAATACACCCAAACCATTTCATGAGGAGATGAAAGATGAACATCCCCACCAATCTCAAGTATACTAAAACCGACGAGTGGTTCGACCCGGCCAGCGGCAAAATGGGACTCTCGGACTACGCCCAATCGCAACTCTCGGACATCGTCTTCGTCGAAATCGTGGTCGGCGCGGGTGAGACGGTCGAGCAGGGCAAGCCAGTCACATCGGTCGAGTCGGTCAAGGCGGCCGCGGAATCCTATGCGGCAGTTAGCGGCAAAGTGGTCGCGATCAACGAATCGCTGGCCAAGGCACCCGAGATCCTGAACAGCGACCCCTACGGCGCGGGCTGGATGGTGCAGATCGAGGGCGGCGACGCCTCCGCGCTCATGGATGTGGCCGCATACGAGAAGTATTGCGCAGAAAGAGCGCATTAGTCAAGTAGTCTGATAGTCTGATAGTCCGATAGTCCCAGTATGTAGATATTTCAGACTATAAGACTATGAGACTCCAAGACTATAAGGCTATAGGACTGGAGACTCTTATGAACTATATTCCCATAAGCCCCACCGAACGTGACGCGATGCTGGCAACCGTGGGCGTCGAGAAACTGGACGACCTGTTCAATGACATCCCCGCCAAACACCGCTTCCCCAAACTGGATTTGCCCCCCGCGCTGACCGAGATGGAAGCCGCCGCCTCGCTCTCCGAACTGGCCGGGAGCAACGAGACGACGCGCGACCTGGTCTCCTTCCTCGGCGCGGGCGCGTACAATCATTATATCCCCGCCGCCGTGGACCACATCCTGCGGCGCGGCGAGTTCTACACCGCCTACACCCCCTACCAGCCGGAGATCTCGCAAGGTACGTTGCAGGCTATCTTCGAGTATCAAAGCCTGATCGCCACGCTGACCGGCATGGAGGTCTCCAACGCCTCGCACTACGACGGCGCGACCGCCGTGGCCGAAGCGGTCAACCTGGCCTACGCCCAGTTCCGCGGCAAACGGACGAAGGTGGTCATCTCGCCGACCGTCCACCCGCAGTATCGCGCCACGCTGCGCACCTACGTCCAGGGCATGGGCCTCGATCTGGCTGGCGATAACCCCTCACTACTCTCCACTCTCGACTCTCTAATCTCTCTCATTGACGAAAACACTGCCCTGGTCATCGTACAATATCCGGATTTCTTCGGGCGCATCTATGATTACACAAAACTGATCGAGTCCGCGCACGCGCAAGGCGCGCTGGCCTGCGTCGCGGCCAACCCGATTGCGCTCGCCCTGCTCAAGACTCCCGGCGAGATGGGCGCGGACATTGCGGTGGGAGAAGGACAGCCGCTGGGCATCCCGATGTCGTTCGGCGGGCCGTATCTCGGCTTCTTCACGGCACGCAAGCAGTACCTCCACAAAATGGCCGGACGCCTGGTTGGCGAGACGGTTGACGGCCGCGGCCAGCGCGCCTTCGTCCTGACCCTGACCGCCCGCGAGCAGCACATCAAGCGCGAGCGCGCCACCTCCAACATCTGCACCAACCAAGGGCTGATGGCGCTGGCTTCCGCCGTGTATCTCTCGCTGCTCGGCCAGCGCGGCCTGCGTCAGGTCGCCGAACTTTGCTACCACAAGGCGCACTACGCCGCCGAACAGATCGCCAAAATCCCCGGTTACTCGCTCTGCTTCGAGTCTCCATTTTTTCACGAGTTCTCAGTCTGTTGCCCGCGCCCGGTCGAGGAGATCAACGCCCACCTGCTCGATCACGGCATCCTGGGCGGCTACGACCTCGGCCAGGATTACCCGGCGCTCAAAGATCACATGCTGCTCGCCGTGACCGAGATGAACTCCAAAGAAGAGATTGATTTTCTGGCCGACGTGCTGGCGGAGGTGTCCCATGACTGAATCCACTCTCTTTGAACTCTCGTCCCCCGGACGGACCGGCGTCACCTTCCCGGACCCGGACGTGCCGCGCGCCAAACTGCCTGAATCCATGCTCCGCGCCGAACTCCCCCTGCCCGAACTGGCCGAGGTGGACGTAATCCGCCACTACATGCACCTCTCGCGCTACAACTACAGCGTGGACGGCGGCTTCTATCCATTGGGTTCATGCACAATGAAGTACAACCCGAAGATCAACGAGGATACCGCCCGCCTGCCCGGCTTTGCCTTCACCCATCCGCTTCAGCCGATCGAGACCGCGCAGGGCGCGCTGGCGCTGATGTACGAGTTGCAGGAATGGCTGAAAGAGATCTCCGGCTTCGCCGCCGTGACGCTCCAACCGGCCGCAGGGGCGCACGGCGAACTGACCGGCGTGCTGATCATGCGCGCCTGGCACAAATCACGCGGCGATGACAATCGCGTCAAAATGCTCATCCCCGATTCGGCGCACGGGACGAACCCGGCCTCCTCCGGCATGATCGGCCTGGACGTGGTGCAAATCCCATCCGACAACCGCGGCAACGTGGACCTGGCCGCGCTCAAAGCCGCCTGCGATGAGACCGTCGCCGGCCTGATGCTGACCAACCCCAACACGCTCGGTCTGTTCGATGAACACGTCGAAGAAGTAGTCAGGATCGTCCACGATTGCGGCGGGTTAGTCTACGGCGACGGGGCCAATCTCAACGCCCTGCTCGGCATCCTGCGCCCGGCGGACGTGGGCATTGACGTGATGCACTTCAACCTGCACAAGACGTTCTCGACTCCGCACGGAGGCGGCGGCCCCGGCTCGGGTCCGGTGGGTGTCGCCGCGCATTTGGCCGAATTCCTCCCCGCGCCGCTCATCGGCATCCTCGAAGAAGGCGAAGAAGACTTGCCGCCGCTCTACGGCTACGTCACCCCGAAGCAGACCATTGGCCGCGTCAAGGCCTTCCACGGTCACTTCGGCATGCTGGTGCGCACCTATACTTACATCGCCATGCACGGCGCGGACGGGCTGCGCCAGGTGGCCGAGTACTCGGTGCTGAACGCCAACTATCTCCTGGCTCGCTTACGGAACACGTACCACGTACCATACGACCGCATCTGCATGCACGAATTTGTTGCCGAGGGTAAGGTCGAAGGTTCGGACGTGCGCGCCCTCGACATCGCCAAACGGCTGATGGATTACGACTTCCACCCGCCGACGAACTACTTCCCGCTCATCGTCCATGAGGCGCTGATGATCGAGCCGACCGAGACCGAGAACAAGGATACCCTCGACGCTTTCGCGGATGCGCTGATCAAGATCGCGGAAGAGGCCAAGACCCAGCCGGAATTGCTCCACGAAGCCCCGCACAAGACACCGTTTGGACGGATGGACGAGGTCAAGGCGGCGCGAGAGTTGGTGTTATGTTGCTGGCTGCCGGAGAATTTCAGCAAATGAAGCTGGATTCCAAAGGGGCGATGGAAATCGCCACTAAATTCTATCTGATACGAGGTGCCGTATGAAAAAAATAAACCTGAACGAAGATTGGCTGGCTGTCATCGTCGCATTCGCGCTGCTCGTGCTGGCCATGGTCGGCGCAATCAGCCCCGTTTGGATGAAGTTCTAGGATAAAGACATGACCACCGATGCTAAACAACCTTCCCCTCGGGCTGCCATTTCAGGTTCGGTTTCCGGCTTCGTGCTCATCGTCGTGTTGGCCTTCCTGGCACACTGGATCAAACTCCAAGTCTACAATGCGCAACTGCCGTTTGGCATCCCTGGCAAGGCGCTGGAGTACCCGCTTTGGGCTGCCCTGCTCGGATTGCTTGTCAACCTTGTACTCCGTCTCTTCAAGGTCCATTCTTGGTTTAGCGAAAGCCTCAGGACTGAATTCTTCCTGAAAATTGGCCTAGTGCTGTTGGGTGCGACCATCAGCTTCAAGACGATTGCCACTGCGGCCGGTGGGGCGGTTCTGCAGGCGCTGGTGCTGATCACCGCAGTTTATTTATTCGCCTGGTGGTTGGGCGGAAAGTTCGGGCTTTCCGATACCCTGCGGGCAATCATGGCTTCAGCACTTTCCATCTGTGGCGTCTCGGCGGCCATCGCGGCGGGGGGCGCTGTTCAGGCGAAGAAGCAGGAGATCACTTACATCACCGCACTGGTCATCCTTGTGGCGCTGCCGATGATGGTCTTGATGCCCATCCTGGGCCACTGGATGGGACTCTCGGAAGCCGTGGCCGGGGCATGGTTTGCCGGCAATGTGGATACGACTGCCGCTGTCGTCGGCGCGGGTAAAATCTTCGGCGGCCAGGCCGAGACGATCGCGACCATTGTCAAGAGTACCCAGAATGCTTTCATCGGCGTAGTCGCTTTCCTGCTGGCCCTGTACTTCACCACGGTGGTGGAAGGCAAGAAGAATGCAAAGCCGAACGCGGCCATGATCTGGCAGCGCTTCCCGAAGTTCGTGATTGGCTTTGTCCTGGCTTCCATCATCTTCAGCGCGGGACTCATTCCTGCGCCGTTGAAGCAGGCCCCTTTCAATGCCGGTGACGTGATTGCTGCAATGAAAGACTGGGCTTTCTGCCTGGCGTTTGTCAGCATGGGACTAACGATTTCGTTCTCCGACCTGAAGCAGATGGGCTGGAAGCCGGTGGCTGTTTACCTGATTGCGACGGTCTTCAACACCCTGCTGGCCCTCGGCGCAGCCTGGCTGATCTTTGGGCTGCTGTTCCCGGCTTAGGCGTTGACTGGATTTCACGTGGCAGCAGTCAGGCTCGCGGTCCCTTCCGATCTGCCAGCCATCGTGGTCATTTATAACCAGGCCATCGCCGCCCTCGATTACGATTGATATCGCGACCAACCGTTGATTTGTGTACATGGAGTAAACCGGCTATTTCGGTATGATTTTCTTTTGTTTGACTCCGCCGCCCGTAGAAACATCATGCTATAATAATCGCAGGAATCGAAGATGCACATTGACGATTTAACTTGGCTTGAAGAGACTATAATAACCGCAGGAATCGAAGATGCACATTGACGATTTAACTTGGCTTGAAGAGACTATCGAAAAACTGGCTGCCAAACATAATGTGCGGCCATCTGAAGTAGAGCAGGTCGTCAAGAATGCTTCCCACTTTCGTTTCATCAGCAAAGGCAGGAAGCAGAAGGATGAAAACGTCTATGCAGCCTATGGGCAGACCGATTCCGGGCGTTACCTGACCGTTTTCTTCATCTACAAACCTGGCAACCTGGCTTTGATTATCAGTGGTCGTGATATGGACAAGAAAGAGCGTAAGAGGTATGGATGAGATGAAAACTCGTGATCCTATCCCCGAGTTCGAAACCCTGAATGAGATTGCTGACTTTTGGGATACTCATAGCACCGCCGACTATGAAGATTTAACCCACGAAGTCCGGTTCGAAGTAAGATTAGGGCAGACCAACGAGATTCAACCTATCGTGCTGCTTCCCGAGTTGAGCGAGACCCTGGAAACTTTAGCGCGCACCCGCGGCGTTTCGGTAGAAACCCTGGTCAACGTCTGGCTGACTGAGAAAGTGTTAGAGTTGGCTTAGGTGGAAGACCGCCCCGCACATCACCCCCTTTAGGGCGGGACGTCGGCGGTGCTCCTCAAGCCTGTCGGACCGGAGTCCGGCACGCGTCTGGTGCCGTTCGACTTTAAGAATCCGTGAACAAGACAATAAGAGATTAAGCCCATGGACAAAAAACTCCCCTACCAGACCCGCCCGCTCACCTTCCCCAACGGACAAATGGTTGAAGAATTCATCATCCCCGACGAAGACCGGGAACTGGTGCTCGAACAGCTGTTCCCTTTTACTCCCGTACCAAAATTGACGGACTGCATGTACGACATCCACGCCAGCAAAACCTTTGTCGTTAAAGATTTCCGTGTCACTTGGGAACATGGCATGAACTATCTGGTCAGCCCGTATTACCCTGAAAGCGGCGGGACGGTGATTGATTGGATGGATGAAGGCGATAATGATGCGTGAGAGCAGGAAGTATTTATCATCGTTAACTTTGAGATAGTGTAAAATCGCAGTACCGCAGAACTTACTATATTTTCCCCGCTCTGACAAGCGGAAGTTTTCCCAAATCCATGCTCGGCGCGGTTTTACTCCTTTTCGGGGAACACGTCCGACCCCCAAAAAACACGACCGCAGGTCTCCCATCTGGCAGCCTGCGGTCAGGGTAGGCATTTTATACCTTTTGGGGAGAACAAAGAATTATCTGCTGTTTGTTACCCAAATGGGGCATTCGTGCCAGTTCTTTGGGAAACCCATCCAATGAATTGGGAGTTCAAGATAATCTGCAAGCAATTGCTCCAACCGCGCTTGCCAATCATTTTGCGAATCAATATAGGTCAACAAGTAACGCAGAAGCGTCAGCACGGCAAACATGCGCCGGTTATCAAGGGTCACAGGAATTTGCCATTCAGGGTGGTGACGCGCATCGGGCAACATCGGACGTATGGGCAATTTGCGGTTCCATAAACGAGAATGATGAGCGCAGGCATTGCGAATAAAGTTCAGAGTATGCAGCCACGATATCAACACAGGCGGATACAGGTCAACGGCTTTTGCTAATTCCTGCTGTTCAGAGCGGTGCAAATTTCGAAATAGTGTGAACAACTGGCCGAAGGTCATCACCTCAACAGCCATCCAAAGCGGCAGGCGTGGTTCGCCAGTGTATTTGCGCCTGAAACGTTCGACAAATTCCTCGCTGCTTCGCTTGACGGCATCATCCAATTCGCGCAGCCAACGCGAATAGTCCTCTGGAAAGAACTTTGGGCTGAAGTTCTTGATGTCGCAATAACCAAATGGTCCATGCACCAGTGTAAACTGCTCCACCAGCCGGGTGCGCAGGAGAGCAACCTCAACATGCTCCACGGCATCCATAACCAACAAACGCAACCGGCGATCAAAAGTATAACGCCGCCAGATGACCTCGAAAGTCGTATTCGGCGCAAAACGTTCTTCGCCAGTAATAGAATCAACCTCTTTGAAGGGATACCAATAGGCGCTGAGGCGGTAATAATTGACATTGCTCAGCGGGTTTGGTGTACTTCACTGCGCTCTCCCACGAACAAAAACCCGCCACATTTGAGCGTGCCCTCGAGAGGACAGAGGCTTGGCGGGTATACTGCAATTAGTATAGCCGAATTAGAACAAAAGTCAAGGGGCAATTTAATTTTGACATCTGAATTTTCTTTCAAAGGCATTGTAGGGCTGTTCTTAGAGCCTATCCGAATAACGCTCCAGCCGCCGTCCTCGGCGGCGGGGACGCCGCCGGGAGCCAGTTAACCGGATAGGCGCTTAGAGACAGTGTAAAGCGAAATGCTGCTGGCGTCAATTGCGCGAGTTTCATATCGCGCTGAAAACCCGACCGCAGGCCTCCAATCTTATCTGGTCACTGATGCTTTGCCACTGGCAGGCGCGCCGCAGCACCCTGACGGCGTAAATCGCGGTAAACCCACAACATGGACCAAACTCGCAGAGCGGCTTCAATTTGTATCCTGAAAGACATCTTGGATTTCCCCCAGCGGCGGTCGGCAAAATAGATCGGCGCTTCCCCAACGCGATATTTCAGACAATAAGCCAGATATGCCATTTCGACCATAAACACGTAGCCGCCGGAGCGGACACGTTCCAACGGCATACCCAACAATGTCTCGCGCCGCCAGAGGCGGAAGCCAGTGGTCACATCCCGCAGCGGGATGCCCAAAATGGTGCGGGCGTAGAAGTTTCCCCCGGCTGAGAGGCTTTTACGCCACAGCGGCCAATGCTCGTCAACCCGGCCACCAGGCACGTAACGGGAACCCAGAACCAGGTCACAGCTCTCGAGGCGGGCCGCCATCTCGACCAGCGCAGCCGGCTCATGGGAAAAATCCGCATCCATTTGAGCCACGGTCTGAGCGCCATCTTCGAAGGCGGCTTTGAATCCGGCCAGGTAAGCGGAACGCAGGCCGAGCTTCCCGGGGCGATGGATGACGCGGATGCGCCCGGTTTGTTGCGCGGCCAGCTCATCCGCCAGCCGGCCGGTACCGTCGGGGCTGTTGTCGTCCACCACCAGCAAAGCCAGATCCAGCGGAAGCGCAAATAAAGCGGAGACCAGCTTCGGCAGGTTCTCCGCTTCGTTATAGGTTGGAATGATAACTGTAATACGCAAATAATACTCCGAGGTTATATTCCTGCCGAGCAGGCCTGCGGCTGACGTGCTGCCCTTTCAGGTGATTGGCTCTTTTTGGATGACAAATTCACAGACTTCATCCCCGACAGCCACGCACTTCGATTCGTTGACCCGGAATTCCATCCCTCCAGAGACCCAAGTCAGACTGGCGTGGAGCAAACCGGTGGCAATGTAGCAGACGGGCTTATCGGCGCCCTTCCGCCCCCAACAGACCGGACAGCGATGGATGGTATAGACAAATTCGTTCTCTTTCTCTTCTGCCGTTGAGTGTTGGTCACTGACCTGGGAAAAGATTCTAGCCATCGCCGGCAAGCCGATGCGCAGCTTGGCTTGGAGAGGCAACACCTTGAATGCCAAATCGCCAACCCCGGCCAGAGCGCCGAAATTTCGTAAGGCATCGTTGAAAGTCGCCCGACCGGCGCGCAAGGCAAAACCCCGTCCGCCGCGTGGCCCATACATTTCTTCCAGGGCGATATGGATGGATGAGAAATCCGAAAAATCGAACCCTCGCTCCAGGTTGTCCGGGGGATAATTGTCAATAAAACGACCAAGGCCGGCCAGGTTGAGTATCGCGTTCAACCCATTCTTACCCATTATTTCTGCATATGCTTCGAGAGCAATGCGTGTGAACTTGTTCGCGTAGTACCAGCCACTTTCGGGGATTCGCTCCATAACACTCCGTCAGTCTAGATCAATTTCGTGAGGTCCTCAGCCGCCCGGCGCATATCCAGGAAGATCAAGCCGAGCTTGGCCTGTTCACGCGCCAGCGCGGTAAGCACTGCGTCCTGCCCCACAGACATCAGCACGACATAGCCTTTTTCGCCTTTGATGTACACCTGCTCGAGCGAGCCGCGTCCCAATTCGGTGGCAATGCGTTCACCCAACGAAAGCATGGCCGCAGACATGGCCGATACCCGGTCCTCTTCCACTCCTTGCGGCAGGGCCGAAGCAATGCTGAGACCGTCTACACTGATCACCGCCGAGGCCTCAATATCCGGCGACGAAGCCTGTAGTTCGCGCAAACGATCCACCATCAGTTGGCTGCGATTTTTAGTCAAGACCGCCTCCTCATAATAAGGATATTTGGACAATTAGAACCTTTGATAATTTAGCACATGGCGGATGATGTGTCAAGTTGAATACTTCATCACATCACATGCTATAATGCCCCATCGGTTTTTTCGTTACAGGTGTATGACCGGAGGTCTACTCGGTGAGACGCATTTTCAAAACTTTCACCACCTTGCTCCTGCTGGTTACGCTTTTACCTGCTCGCGCGGTCAAGGCTGTCCAGGGGTATGATCCGACAGCACAGGAAGCGGAGAGTGGCGCCGTTCTTTGCCCTCCGGCCGTGTACCTCGTCCATCAGGATGACTGTCTCCCGCTCGGCGCGGCGCAATACCTGACCGAGATGGCCGCGCTGGGCATCACATTCCCGATCCAGCCGCTGCCGGTCTACGCCCCCAGCCCGGATCTGAACTACATCCCTTTTTCTTATTTCAAGGTAACCGAGGAGGGCTTGCCGCTCTACGCAACACTGGAGGCCGCGATGGCAAATCAACCCTCCGGCCAAGTGATCAGCCCCGGTTTCCTGTACGTCTCTTACGAACAGCGGGTCAAGAATGATCAAGGAGTCTTCTACTACTACCTGCGCTCGGGCGCCTGGATCCGCGGCGAGGGCGCGCGTGCCTCCCCGCCCACATTTCAGGGTCTGCTTTTCAGTTCCACGCCGCGCAATTCCTTCGGTTGGGTTCTCAGCGAAACTGAAGGGCAGGTTACTCCCGGCTTCAATGCGCCAACCACCGGTTATAAATTCTATCGCTTCAATATCGTGCAGGTTTATTCAACGCAGATGGTGAATAACGTGGAATGGGTGCGGATCGACGCGGATGAATGGCTGGAAGCGCGCCTGGTGGCCAGCCTCGACCCGCGGACTGGTCCGCCGGAAGGGGTCACTGGGAAGCGCTGGATTGATATCAACCTTCATGAACAGACCCTGGGCGTCTATGAGAACGATCAACTGGTGTATGCCACGCTGATCACCAGCGGGGTCGAACCATTCTGGACACGTCCCGGCCTGTTCCAGATTTACAAAAAACTCGAGGAGACGACGATGAGCGGCTCCTTCGAGGCGGACAGGTCAGACTATTATTACCTCGAAGATGTACCCTGGACGATGTACTTTGACCAGGCGCGCGCCCTGCACGGGGCGTACTGGCACACTCTATTCGGTTATCCCGGTTCGCACGGCTGCGTCAACCTGTCCATCGGGGATGCCAGATGGCTGTTCGACTGGGCCGCGGATGGCGACTGGGTGTATGTCTACGATCCATCCGGTCAAACTCCAACCGACCCGGCATTATTCGGCGCGGGTGCGCCTTGACGCCCAAAAAGGCGTGTGGTATATTCAGCCCGCTAATGGTCCCGTGGTGTAGCGGCTAACATGCGGCCCTGTCAAGGCCGAGAGCGCGGGTTCGAATCCCGTCGGGGCCGCAGTTACAAATCTCCCCTTGCGGAGACAAAAACAGTGGCAGATTATTCGAGAACATCGAAGGCCGATTGGGCTCGCCTGCTAAGTAAGTACAGGGGCATAAAAACTCTGTCGTGGGTTCGAATCCCACTCTCCCCACCTCCCCCATGATACGCAAAACCCGCCTGTTCGAGCGGGTTTTGTGGTTTTTATCGAAGGTTCGTGTGCCTAAAACTCCTCGAGCCAGCCATCTCAGGACAGGATGGGGAGGATTCGCGGTCGTCGCGCCATTTCAGGATTTTGTGCAAGTATTCGGCTAAAGCGAACGCGATAATTGTAATACGCCACATCTTTTAGCAGGAAATGCCGCGAACGAATGTGGCGTCACGCCATAACCATCCTTTCACCGCGGGGGGAGTTCTGGTATACTGTCATTGACTTCGCAGATCGTCACTAAAAACCACAAAGTGACAATATGCGAACATAAGACAGGAGATGGCCCTATGATAAAGAGTGAACAGCAGTCTCACGATTATGAAGTTAGAAACGCCTTTTCTGGTTCCCGGCTTGTCCATAAGGCTGAGTTGAGGGAATATTACTATCAGCATTCCCAGCAGGCAACCGAACAGGCTTTTCGAAGATTCTTGTACCGGCTGGGGAAACAAC
The DNA here is from genome assembly GCA_030018695.1 of Anaerolineales bacterium. GTDB lineage: Bacteria > Chloroflexota > Anaerolineae > Anaerolineales > Villigracilaceae > CG2-30-58-95. The sequence goes on along the minus strand of JASEHI010000022.1, from coordinate 24,272 downwards.
AGACCATCGTTCCTGTCGGCGCCGGGGGGTATGTATTTCATGAGCCATCCTCGCAGCAGGCTGCAAGGAAGATGCGCTTTTCACCCAACTGGTCGCAAGAGTTGGTGTCTTTGAACAAAACGATCCAAGAAGCATTCCCCTATATCCAGTATCTATGTTGGGAAACCCGGGCATTGCACGAATTCATGGTGCACCAACCGGGTCAGAACCTCTTCATCGTTGAAGCCGAAAAAGATGTGGGCGAATCTGTGTTCTACCACCTGAGCCAGCAGAATCCTGGAAGAGTATTCCTGGATCCGGACCGGTTGACGATGGAAAGATATGTGTTGCAGCAATCCGATAACATACTTGTGTCGCGCCTCATTACTCAATCGCCCAGGAAAACCATCCATGGACTCCCCTACCCCAAGCTGGAGAAGATCCTGGTCGATATCTTTGTAGACGAAGAGAAATATTACTTCTTTCAGGGCGAGGAGCTGGTACGCATCTTAGAAAATGCATTCTCATCTTATTGGATCAGCGAAATAACGCTGTTCCGTTATGCCGGCCGGCGCAAGGCAAGCACGAAACTGCGGCAATTCATCAGCACCCACACTCAGATCGAACTCTCGTTGACCCAGGAGAACGCCGAATGATATCCGCCCAATCCCGCGCACCTGAATGGATCATGGGGATCCGGGAAGTATCCCGCGGGAAAGCCCCGATCCTGATCGAAAAAATGATCATGGCTCTGATGCTGGTCGAAGAACTCCGATTGAGCGGTCTGGATTTCATCTTCAAAGGTGGAACCTCCCTGCTCTTGTTGCGATGAAGTCAGGCCGCCGGCCGAGTTCGTCCACCATCGCCTGCGCCGCCGAGCGGACGAAGCGCTCCGGGTCGTCGGCGGGCGTCTTGAGCAGGATGGGCAGCACCTGGCGGTACGGATGACGGTCCAGAACGAGTTCGCCGAAGATGGCTTCCTTGTTGGGGAAATGGTTGTAGATCCCGCCCAGCGCCAGGCCGGCGCGTTCGGCGATCTGGCGCATGGAGGTGGCGGCGTAGCCCTTTTCCAGGAACAGTTCATAGGCGGCGTCCATCACAGCCTGGCGGGTACGCTCGCCTTTCGAGAGGAAAGTATCATCCATAAACGTACTCCGATAAAAACGAACGTTCGTTCGTTTTTATTTTACGACTTTTTGGTATTCTGTCATGAGGAAAGGGAACTAGAAATACACTCTCTTGATCCCCTGCACGTACTTGGAATTGCGAGTCACGCGAAAGGGAAAGAAACCAGCCACGCGGTCGGCCTGCGGTTCCTGCTCGTTCTCGTATTTCAACTCGACCACCACGTCTCTGGCATTGACCTGCCGGTGGGCAAACTAGTTCTCGAAAAGGCCGTTGACTTTGTAGAATTCCATTTGGGCATCGAGAGCAAGGCGCGGATCCTGATAAACGAATGAATTGGTGCGATAAGTGTCAGTCATGTTCCCTTCTTCAGTTTCCAGTATTGCACAGAACCGGAAACGGTCTCCCGGCGGTTTGGAGGCCGCCGGGAGGTTCTCGAATATCTATGGACTCACGCGGGCCGGCCCGCGGGAGGTGTGTGGCTATTTGCCGAGGTCAGGTTCGACGCTGACCTATTCCGGTTGGATATCCACCAGGATGGCCTGGACAGCGATGCGGTAGCGGTAACTGCCGTCCTTTTCGTTATAGCCCTGGCAGGTGATGAGGGTCAGGGTCGGGACTTCGGCGTGTTTCAAGGCCGAGAGGTCGTCTGGCCAGAGGCGGCGCACTGTCTGGACCTTGTAAACGTACTTCGATCCGTTGAAGTGGACGATGACGCTCTGACCCCAGTATAAGGTGTGCAGGTTGACGAAGGGACCCGGCAGCCCGTTGGCGAGGTAGACGTGGCCGGTGAGGCCGCTGTTGCCGGCCGAAGCCGGGAAAGCTGTACCTTCCAGGTAACCGGCCTGGTCGCTGAGCCAGGTGATGTCCCAGCTGTCTGTCTTCAGGGGCACGCCGACGATGGGAATCTCGACTCCCAAAGCCGGGATTTCCAGCCACAGGTCACCCAGGCTGGCATAACGGCTCTGTGAAGTCTGCGCAGGCAGGTCAGTAATCACACCGGGAGCAAAGCCGGTTGCCGGTAAAGGCGGCCGGGTGACGCTGGCACTGGCTATGACACGGTAGACATCCACCGCGCTGAGCGGGTCGTAGCGGCGCTCGGTCGAAGTTGCATTATATTGTGACTGGACGCCGGGCGGTTGACCGGGAGCGGCGGTGGGTACACCAGGCAGGCTGGTCCATTCCACGCTGGCATCGTTGGTGACACTGGTTCCGGGGGCGATGTTTTGCAGGCGGGCCTGGAATTGGATGACCGATTCACCGATTGGGAGGCGGTCAAAGACATCCCAGCGGACACGCAGGGTGGGTGCAGCCGTATCGTCCAGGGCCGGGGGCGGCGGGGCGCCGATGGCGCTGTTAGGCGCAATCCCGCTGACGTGCACGAGCGAGCCGGGGATGTACTCCAGCCCGTTCGGGACAACATCTTCGAGGAGCACATCGTAGGCGTCAGCAGTAGATATGCCGCTGTGTTCAATCGTGAGCGTGAAGGTAATGACTGCGCCAGGCAAGGCCACATCTTTATCACCAATCTTGGATAACAGCAGGTCCGATTCGACGACATTCACCGGTGTCGTGGAGACGGTATGCAGCGGGCCGGCCGACCAGTTGAGGTCAACGCTGTTGTTCAGGCCGACAGTTGTCTCCTGGTTCTCGATGACATCCAGCACGACCACGCGGTATTGAAGGGTAATCAAACCGACTGCGCCACTCGAGTTTTCCAGGTTACCGAAATTGAAGATTACCTGGCGGCCATTGCTGGCCAGATTGGCCGGGTTGCCCACAGAGGAAACCGCTGGTAAGTTACAGATGGCCGTAAACCCACCGGCAATGGTCGTCGTAATACCTGCCGAGGCGCTAATAGTAACGCAGTCCACGTAAGCCAGGCCGAGGTTGAGAGTATCGGTGAGCGTGACGCCGGTTGTCGTGTCAACAGGCACATTGAAATTGACCTCATAGGTCAGGATTTCACCGATGGCAACCTCGGGCAAGGGTGTAGCGCCATGGCTGTGACCGACGACACTCTTGCTCAGGCTCTTTTGGATGGTGAGGATGACAGACCCAGAAGCGGCATAATCGTTGGGCCCGGCGCCCGAACCGTTGCGTTCGTTGGCGTTGGTGCCGGAAGTGGAGGTCCAGGTTACGTTGGCCGTGTTGGTGATCACCTGGTTGAGTACGACCGTGCTGGCGACAGTTGCCTGGAACTGGACCTGAACCGTACTGCCATCATCCGGAATGGAAGCCACGAGGATCTCCACGCGATTGCCGGAAGAGTTATTCGTGACGCCAGACGCGGTGCCGCCCAGGGTTACGGTAATGGAGCTCAAGTTCAAGGTGAGTGTTGCAGGCAAGTCATCGTAGATGAGCACATCGTAGGCGCCCGAATTGCTGGCCGCATCGTGCTGGACGGTCAGGGTGAAGGTCACCACCTGGTTTGGGCCGGGATAGATATCGTTAGCCGTCTTGACAATGGTCAGGATGGGCTCGACTATGTTGATCGACTCCGTATCCGTGTAATCCGTCCCGCTGACTGTCATGGTCGCGGTGTTGGTGCGCGTAACGCCATCCTGGTTGCCCGGTTCATTCAGGACCACAGCCTCGAAGCAGATCAGGAAGGAATTGTTGTCAAGATTGTTGTCGCTGTTGGTGATGATATTGACGAAGTCAAAGGTTACATCCGCGCCGCTGGCGCTGAGCGGGTCCGGGGGAGTGATCGGCGGGTCGACCGTCACAGTAGGCGTGGGCACTGAGCCGCCAAAGTTTGCCGTGAGGGAGCCGCAGGAGGCCGGCGGGCTGGTCTGGGTGATGACCTGGTACGAGCCATCCACGTAGGCCAGGCCATCTGGCAGATAGTCCACGACCCGCAGCGTTGGAGTAGTACCTTCAGGCAAGGTTACGTTGAGGCTGAACGTGGCTGCCTCGCCGATGGCAAACTCTGTGTCCGTGGGCGGATAAACAGTTTTGCTGAAGGACGGGGCGTGGACGTTGAAGGAATCGGTGTCGCTGTCGTTGTAGTCGTTCGGCGCCCCACCGGTGCCGGTGCGCTCATTTGGATTTGTCCCGGATGTGGAGGTCCAGGTCAGGCTGCCGGTGTTCTGGATCAACTGGGATGGGGTGACGCTGCTGTTCAGGGTAGCCCAGTATTCGATGACGACGCTGGTCCCTCCGGTATTCGGGACGGCGCTGACGGTGATACTCACCGTATTCCCCGCCGAAGCATCCTGGACCGTTGAGCCTGCCGCGCCGCCGTTGAGGGTGACGACGACCAAGTGTCCGACCAGGTCGAGGGTCACATCGGCTGGCAGAATGTCCGAAAAGTGAACGTCGTAGGCTGTGGCATGACTGCTGGCGGTTGGCGTGATGGTCACGATGTAATGCACCTGGTCTCCGGCATCCGGTTGAACGGCAAAGGCGGCGTGGGTCTTATCCACGTTGAGATCCGATTCGACCACGGTGAAGTTATCTGTGGCGCTCTTATCCTGCGGGGCGCCGCTTACATCGGTGTAATACAGGTGGACTTCATTGACCAGGTTCGTCCCGTCCACGTTACCGGCGACGTTGGCGACGATTGCATCGTACTGGATGACGACCGGGCTGCCCGAAACCGTTGCATCGGCAAAATCCCAGGTGAGCACGACCGGCACTGTGCCGTCGTTGGGCAACGAGACGCTGAATCCACCTGCGCCCACGCCAGGCGTAATATTGCTGCTGACAGTCTGCGAGCCGGTGACGTAGATGAGACCGGCTGGCAGGGTATCCACCACGCGGGTATCCAGTAGGGTGCCGAGAGGCACGGTGATGGTCAGGGTGATGTGGACAGTCTGCCCGATGACGACCTGGGTGACTCCGCCATCGCTCTTGGCAATGGTCGCGCCTTCGGTGGTGAAGGAGGCTTGGGCGGTGTCCTGTGAACCGTCCACGCCGGGGCGGGAAACGCTGTCATTGTAGTTCCGCTCGTTAGGCTGGGAACCGTTCTGCGAGGTCCAGTCGGCGTCGATCGTGTTGGTATGGACGCCGTCCAGGAAGATGCCGGGCAGGGCGGTAGCAGTGTACTGGCACTCGATGTAGGAATCCGGGTTGGTGGCCGGGATGTCCCAGGCGTCGGCCGGATTGCCGGTAAAGGTGAGTGTGGTACCGCCGTCAGTGACAAGGACAGCGATAACGCCGCTGCCGATGCCGGTATAGTTGTAAACACACGCAGCAGAACCGGCGTTGTAACCCATGCCCTGCGCCAGTGTATCCAGTGCGGTCACTTCAAATGCCGTGCTCGTCCCAGTATTGGTGAAGCGTACGGTGTAAGTGAGGATATCACCAGCCTCAATGCCAGTGGTTGGATTGACCGATTTGGTCGTGGCAATGATGGCTTCAGCAACAGTGGATTGTTCTGAGTCGGTCAATTGCGTCGCCTGCGTTCCGTTGGCATAATCGTGATCGAGGGTGACATCGTTGATCAGTACATCACCGATCTCGTTGCCGATGACATCCGCCACGCGCGCCGAGTAGGTGATGGTGGCATTGGTTAGGTTCTTGTAGACATCTCCAAAGGTCCAGGTGATCGTCACCGGGGCGGTGCCGTCATTGGGGGCGCTTACCACGGGCGCGGGCGTGCTGGCGAAGCCGGAGATGACCGCGTCATTGTTGTAGATAAGTCCCGCTGGCAGGTGGTCGGCAATGACCACGTCGCGGTAGGTGCCGAGGTCGCCGCCAATGGTCAGGGTGAAGGTGATGTTATCGCCGATGGCCACCTGGGTGACGCCGCCATCGTCCTTGACGAGGGTCGGGGCATCGGAATTGAAGGTGGCCGTGGTGGTATCCTGAGTGCCGTCGAAGTTGTACGTTGTCGTGTCGTTGTAGACGCGTTCGTCCGGCTGGCTGCCGTCCAGGGATGACCAGTCGGCATCCACGGTATTAGTGTGGCCGCCATCCATGTACAGGCTGGTCTGGGCGATGGTTGTGTACCGGCATTCGATCCAATTCCCGGCGGAAATATCCCATGAACCGGCCGGGCTGCCGTCGAAGTCGAGCGAACTGCCGTTATCGGTGACCGTCGTCGGGACATCTGTCCCGCCCTGGTCGCGGCAATAAACTAAAGCACCATAAACCACTCCCTGCGCCAGTGTATCCAGTGCGGTCACTTCGTAGGCAGTGCTGTGACCGGTATTGGTGAAGCGCACTGTATACGTGAGTGTTTCACCCGCCTGGACGCTGGTGGTTGGATTGACGGACTTCGTGGTGGTGATGCGCGCCTCGATGACCGTGATGGCCGCGGCGATATTGGTGCTGCCCCCGCCGGTGTAGGTAATGGTGGCCCGGTTGGTCAGGCTGGTCGGGTAATCAGCATTCGGCGTGAGGATGTCCTGGTTGCCGCTGACATTCTCCACCAGCAGTCTCACGCGGACGATGAAAGTGTTGTTATTGGTGATGTTATCCGCTGTCGTGGTGACATTCCCGAAGGTCAGGGTAATATCATCGCCTGTGCTGCACGTCCCGGCGCAGGAAAAATCAGGTACGAGAGGTGAACCATTGTAATCTGCGGCCAGGCTGGGGTCGCTGGTCAGGACCGAGTAACTGACATACTTCAAGCCGCGTGTCCGCCCATCGGTATTTATGCCCGAGGGGATGTTGTCTATCACGACCAGGCTCTGGGTCACGCCTTCGGGCAGGGTCACCCAGATGTCGTAGGTGACCGTCTGGCCGATGGTGTACGCTGTTGGCGAGGGATCGCGCTTGTCCACGGCCGGTGAGGCCAGGACGACCGGTCCGCTGGAGGAGGAGGTGTAATCGTTCGGAGCGACCCCGGATCCGGTCCGTTCGCCGGTACCCGTGCCGGGCGCGCCCGTGACCTGGGAGCCGGTCGGGTTGCTGGTCGTGCCGTAGTCGCCGGGCAGGCTGGTCCAGGTCAGGTAGGCTGTGTTGGGGATGGTCGAGGGCACGACCACAGAATTGACGACCGTGGCTGTAATCGTCGCTACGATATTCCGGCCCGGGTCGAGACAGGAGGCATTCAGGGTAACATTTTGGTCAACAAGCGATATGCTGCTCGTGAAGGGAGTCGTTCCACCGCCATTGCCCACGCAGGGACTGGTCTGGGTGGCGCTGGTAATGACAGCCGAAACGGGGCTGAGATTGGTATCCAGTGCATCCGTAAGCGACAGGTCGAATGCCGTGGCGCGGTCGACTCCAGAGGCAGCAGAGATGGTCAATGTATAAGTGACCGTGTCGCCGGCATCCTGACTGGGATCAATTGCCGAGGCCTTGGTGAGGGTCAACAATGGCTCAGCGATGCGTACGGTAACATTATTGGACTGAGAGCCATTTTGTAAACCATTGATGTAAACGATGAAAGAGTTTGTACGATAATCACCAGCGTCATTGCTCCCAGTGGTTGTGTTATCCACAAGGACATTGAACTCGATGATTACGTATTCAGCATCTGCGTCGCTGTCATTATTACCCAGAGTACCGAGTTTGAAGTAGGGATCGCTGCCGGTATCGTAAGTGTCGGTGTTTGTCGAAGTGCTGTTCGTACTACCTACATTGTTGTCGGCCAAGGCCGAGCAGGCAGCGGGGATGGCCGGGTTCGTGCCATCCGCGGAGTTGCCGGTGAGGAAACAATCCGGGTCGGTGATTCCGGGCACGGGCAGCGTGCCATAACCGCTGGAGGTCATCCCCGCGCCGTTGGAGACAAAGGCGGCTTTGGCAGTGCTGTCATTCAGGAAGGTCAGACCGGTTGGTAAATAATCACGTACCTGGAAATTCGGGCTGGTGCCTTCGGGGATCGTCACTACCAGGCGGTAGCGCACGATCTCGCCAATGGTCACACGCTCGGTGCCGCCGACGACCCCTGTGTGGGCTTCGGAGGTGGCAAACAGGTACTTGCTGGAGGTGGTGTTATTGATCGTGACCGTGGCGCTATCTGTACCCCGGTAATCGTCCACCACGCCGAGGCCGGGGAAGCCGTCCTCGCCGGTGCGCTCGTCCGATTCGGTGTTGTAGACGGAGCGGTCTGTTATCGCACCCGGCAGGCTGGTCCAGCGCGTCTCAGCCGTGTTGGTAATGACGTAGCCCGGTGTGACCGAATAATTCACCTGAGCATCGAAAGTCAGGATGCATGTCTCGCCCACGTTCAGGTCGGAGATGGTAGCCGTGAGGAGGGGGGCGCCCGCCTCGTTGACCGTCTCAGTTGTGGCCGGGCAGGCGCCGAAGGCCAGGGTGCCGGCTTGATAGGTCATATCAGCCGGGACGGTATCCGACCAGGCGATGTCGAAGGCCTCGGCCGCGCTGGAGTTGGAGAAGACGATCGTGAAGGTGACGATATTCCCCGCATCGGTGGTGGTGGGTAGGGCAGTTTTATCGGTAGTGACTGCCGGTTCGATCACGGTCACGTTCTCGGCTGAGTCGCTGACGCTGCCGCTGACACCGTATGGGCCGCCGCTCCAGGCGAGGGTGGCCGTGTTGTTGAGCAATGTGCCGGCCTGGTTGGCATACAGGTTCAGGGTCACGACGCTGTATTCGAACGTCAGGACTTCATCAACCGCGTTATTCGTATCCGAGTTGGTGATCGTCCCCAGGTCGAAGGTGATGGTCTGGCCGCTGCTGCTGATGATGGGATTAAAGGGCACGGCAGTCCCATCGTTGCACATGTCGCTGAAATCGCCTGCGCCGTAGGTGGTCGTCAGGGCGGACGAGAAACGCGTCACGCTGTTGCAGTCCACGAACGCCAGGCCGCCGTCTACAATATCCACCAGGGTGGCATTGGGAGTCTCGCCCTCTTGAATGGTGAGGATAACGCGATAAGTGACGAGTTCACCGATGACCACCTCGCCATTCTCGTTGACCGCGTTGACGATCTCGGAGGAGACGAGGATCTTGTCAGTGACATTGTTGGCCACGGTCGCACTGGCAGTATCATGGATCGGCGAAGGCGTTGGGACATGGTTCGGCCCCCCTTCCGTCCCTGCATAACGCGTCAAAGTGGAGGTGTTGGTGATCATGCCGGGTGGGACGTCACCCCTGAGTTCCAAGTCATAGGTGATGACAATGATATTCCGCCCGTTGACCGGGTCTACGACCTGGCAGGCACCGTGGTCGGGATCCGGGTCCACGAGTTGGATGCCATCGCCGAACAGGTCATCGGGCGTGCCGGAAACGCCATCCGGGCCGCAGGGATCGCCCGGCCAGGTGCCGGTACAGGCGCCGCCGCTGGGGTTGTAAGTGTAACTGACCGGGCCGGTGCCATCGCCATAATAGATTTGCAGGTTCAGCCCGCCGCCCGGAATCTGGAACTGGGCTGGCAGGGTATCGGTCAGGGTGATGTCGAACGCGCCGCGGGTGCTGTGACCCCGGTTCTCGATGACGATGGCAAAGGTGACAATATCGGCTGCATCCACGCCGGTCACATCACTGTCAATGGGAGTGGCTGCCAGGTTGGTCGAGTTGATGAGGCCGGGCCAGCGCGGGACACTTGCGGGGGGTTGGAATACGACCGGTCCGGTTGGAATTGGATTGAATACGGCAAACTGGTTATCGGTCCAGACGATGCCTTTGTTGGAGACCAGCACCGGCTCGTCTAAGATGAGCTGAACGATTGCAGTGTCGTCTGACGCGCCGGCGTTGGTGGAACCTTCGATTGCATGGGCTTCGTTCGTCAGGACCAAGCCATCGGCAAAGGGGTCATCCGAAACGGCCAGCGTGAAGAGCAGGTCAACGGTCGTTGTCTGGTCGAGGATATCATCGTAGTCGCCGTAGGTAAAGGTGAGGCGGTTGTTGGCAGCATTGGTCGAAATTGCAGGAGGAATACTGGAATAAGCATAGAATGTGTCGGACGGGCCGAATTTTGCCACGCCGGCAGCCGGGACGGCACTGCTCACGGTCAGGTCGAATGTCCAGGCATTGGGAGCGCCGTCCTCGTCCGGGTCGTCCACGTGGAAGACCGGCAGGGGCAGGTAATCCTCGAAACTCAGGTCTTCCACGTCGCTGGTCGGCAGGACATAGGTCAAGCGGTAAGTAACCGTATCGCCCGGTCTGACATGCACAGGTGTGGAAAATACCGTGCTGCCATTGACGGCATAAACGGTTTTCGTCAATTCACCGCGCGGAATGTTGACCGAGGCGCTGCTGTCATCCGCCTCGGTTGTCCCTTGGGAGGCGAAGGTGAGAGTGTTCAATAACGAGCCCGTCAATGTCACATCATTTTCGAGTTCATCGCCCTGGTCAACGCTGGTGTCACCGGAGGGATAATCATCAGCAAAGTCCTCCAATACGATGGTTCGGAAGGTAATCGTGACAGTCGTCCCGTCATTGTCATACGTGCTGCAGTCAGGGCTGGCGCTGCCTCCCAGCGGCACGCAGCCGCCCAGCAGGCGGCCGGCAGCGACATGGTTGCGAGCCGCGCCGGGGGCGAGCTCGGTTGCCCGGCGGATGAGTTCGTTTGAAACACGAACGACTAAACTAGTAGTCCCATCGTTGGCAGCCGGGTTGTCCCCATCGCATTCGACGCCAGGCCCGCCGGTGTAGTTGCAGGTGACATCGAAATTGGCTCCGTCAATGGCAGAACTTGCCAACGTGAAACCGTTCCCATTGACTACCATCGCCGGGGTAAACGTCGAGAGGACATGCTGGCCGTCGGAGATCAAATCGTCGAGGATCAGGCTGTCGAAGACAAAGAAATCCGAGACCTGGAAATCCAGGCTGTATTCCAACACCGCACCCGGTTTGGGCTGGTCAAACAAAGGTCCTCCTCCTGTACCAGGGACGACCTCTACACCTTTCTGAATAGCGATGGATTTATCCGTCAGGGTATGCTCACAGCCAGCAGGATCGATGACCTGCACTCCGCCGATGTCGCGTGGATCAATCGGTGTCCATGACCCGGAAACGGAGGCGTTGTTGCAGGAGGTGACATCGTCCCCGGTCACAGGGTCAATAATGCGGGCAGGTGTGGTGTCGTCGCGAGGAATATAGAAATTGAACGACACAACCACATCGCTGGTCGTTGCCCCGCCGGTGACGCTGTTGAAGACCACCGTCAGTGTGCCTCCGGGCGTGGAGGTGCTTGGTTGTGTTGCTGAGTTGTAGGCTGGGGTGGTACTCCCCAGGCTGAGGTACTGCATGTTGTTCGGCAGGGTGTCCATCACATTCAAAGATGTGATCGTCTGCCCATTGGCGATGTCCACGGTGATGGTGTACTGGCGAGGGAAGTTGGCACCGGTGGCAGTTTCATTTTCCGGACCGCTGTAGGCTTTGGAAAGTGTGAACAGGCTGGGGGTCACAGAATCGCTCGTCCAGCCGGTGACAGCAGCAGGCCAGGCTGCATCGCCGCAGCACCAATCGTCCAGGGGTGTATAACCGAACTCGTAACCGCCGCGCGCTTGAACGATGAGCGGGGTTCCAACGTCGGCCAGGTTGCTCATGTCCACCGTCACGTTCACGGTCGCGGCAGGCTGCAGCGGCGTGAACGAACCGAACGGCAGGCGTATGGAGACAAGTTTATCGCCGGGCGTCCCGTTCACGGTGACATACGCGCCGGTATTATTTCGCACCCAGGGATGTGTCAGCACGCCGGTACTGCCGAACTGCTGTACGACCAAGTCCCCGCCGGTAATGGCCACCCCCAGATAAGAGGCTGTAATGGTCGTCTGGCCCAGCCCGTCATATGCGTTAGCGGCTGGCACACCCGGATAAAGGCCATCCGTGCCGGTGGTGTCAATGAGCAGGTCTATGAACGGGCCGTAACCGGTATCCGGGCTGGAGTCCGGGTTATCGAAGGTCACTGTAAAAGACACGTCCTCACCAACCATATAGGTGGCGGGGACGTTCAATGAAATCGCAGGTAAGGTTGCATGAAGGGGAGTCTGCGCCTCTTTTGGCTCTGGTGCCGCGGAAACGGGAGCGGTATTAACCTCTGTGAAAAGCGAGAGGATGAAAACAGCAATCAGGCCCGTCGTCAACAGCCAATGGACTGGGGAATTGCCGCGACAGGATAGCATGGTCTCTTCTCCCGAAATAGAAACTTGCTGCCCGACACTTTTGAATTCATCAGCCCAACGGCGGTCGAGTAGGCGATTTTTGCCGTATCGAGACCCCGTTGGGTGGCGATTCTCGGTCTCGATACGCCGCAAACCCCGGCTACTCGACCATCGAACCGTCTCGTCGAAAAGTGTCAGGTGGCTAGAAACAAAAATAACAAAACCTATACGGTCGGTTTCGCTATTTGCTCGCCAGCGCCTTGCCCGAGCGGGCTAGCGACCATCCCCAGGCGCCGAGTCATCGCATCCGTATTGTGGGAGATTAACTTATCCTATTTTAACCCCAAGTGGCGCGTGGGTCAATGACAAATCTGTGACAATTCCACGCCTGTTGACAGCCCCTCTTACATCGGGCATGCTTGCGGCGTTCGGGTGGGTGCGGCGCGGCGGAGCCTTGCGAACCCCGTCAGGGCCGAGAGGCAGCAGCGGTAAAGAAGTGTCTCCGGGCCGCGCTGGATACGATTCCTGCTCGGCCTGGCCGCCGGTCTCATCATTATAGAACAGGAGTAACGGGCGGCGCGACCGCCCTTTTTTTATTGCAGCACAGTATAATGCGGGAGCTACTTGAATTCTCAACAGTCTTAGAATTTCTCATAATTAGCAACAGGAAGGTACTTATGCTTTCACAAAAAATTACATTTATCGGTTCCGGCGCGATGGGCGAGGCCATGATCGCCAGCCTGCTGCGCGGCGGATTGGCCTCCCCGGAGGCGATCCATGCCGCCGATGTGCGCCGCGAGCGTGTGGATGAACTCCAGCAGAAATACGGCATCCAGCCTTTTACCGACAACCCCGCCGCCGTCGCTGCTGCAGACGTGGCCGTGCTCTCGGTCAAGCCTCAGCGGCTGACCGAGGTCTTGCACAGCCTGAAGGGCGCTATCCCGTCTCGGTCGCTGGTATTATCCATAGTTGCCGGAGCGACCATCGAGAAGATCAGCCAGGGGTTGGCTCACCAGGCCGTTGTCCGTTCGATGCCTAATACTCCGGCGCAGATTGGGAAGGGGATCACTGTCTGGATGGCTGCTCCATCAGTCAGCGCGGCGCAGAAGGAGACCGCCCACGCCATCCTGGGCGCGTTCGGCGAGGAAGTGATGGTGGACGACGAATCCTACCTCGACATGGCAACCGCCCTCTCCGGCACCGGTCCGGCCTATGCTTTCATTTTCATGGAAGCCATGATAGACGCCGGGGTGCACATGGGTTTCCCGCGTCACATCTCCGAGCGATTGGTGGTGCAGACCCTGCGCGGCGCGGTGGATTATTACGAAGTCGTCAACAAACAGAGCGGGGTCCACGTGGCGGCGCTCAGGAACCAGGTCACCTCGCCGGGCGGGACCTCGGCGGAGGCGCTGTATTATCTCGAGAAAGCCGGTTTCCGGACGGCCATCTCGCGCGCCATCTGGGCCGCTTACCAGCGCTCGCTCGAATTGGGCAGGGAGAAACCGGTCCACATCCCTGAAAGAGAATTGGGGGAAGCCTGATATTCCTCGGAGAGATTCCAGTGATCCACCTGCCGGAAATCCTCGCCCTGCCCCTGTTCCGCCGCATCTACCCGGACGACCGAGGGCGTGGCGCGCGTCCAGGCGTTCTTCTGGGGAAATTCATCGTCCGCGGCGGCCGGCCGCGCGAGGAGCGCGGCAAGAACGACCAGCGCAAGGGCGAGAACGGTTGTCTTCCAAATCCAGCGAGAGCGCTTCATGGCATCCTCCTTCGAAATGGGCAGCGATGAGTCCTTATGGAGGAATGCGGGGCGGGAGTCAAGCGGTACAAAAATCCTCTTTCCCGGCAGTATAATCATGCCAACCCCTGATAGCCCCTGACAGCCGCATGGGGTAAAATCCAGGCAGCAAATCAAAATCCTTCGTGCCACTTCATGCCCGCCTGCCCCCGTTCTTGGGGGGTTGTGTTGAAAGGTTTTCCATGCGACCAGTCGCCATCCTCGGCATCGGCCAGACCAAAATAGACGAACAGTGGGACAAGTCCCTCCGCCAGATCGCGGCGGAAGCCATCCACCTCGCGCTGATGGACGCCGGGCGCGAGCGCGCCGACGGCCTCTTCCTCGGCAACATGATGTCGGGCATCCTCGACCGGCAGAACCTGCTCGCCCCGCTGGCGGCGGATTTCGCCGGGCTGAAAGATATAGAATCCGTGAAAATAGACGCCGCCTGCGGCTCCGGCGGGGCCGCGCTGCGCGCCGGGCTGATGGCGGTGGCCTGCGGCGAACTCGAGTCCGCGCTGGTGATGGGCGTCGAAAAGATGACCGACCGCCACCCGCACGAGGTCACCGCCGCGCTGGCCACCGCCGCCGACGCCGACTACGAGGGCGAGATGGGTCTCTCGTTCGTCGGCCTGAACGCCCTGCTCATGCGCCGCTACATGCACGAGTACGGCTGGAAGCACGCCGACTTCGCCCCGTTCGCCGTGACCGCCCACGCCAACGCGATGCACAATCCGTTTGCCCGCCTGCACCAGAAGATCACCGCCGAGGACTTCGAGAAGTCGGCCATGATCGCCACGCCGATCAATTTGCTTGACGCCTCGCCGATCGGGGACGGCGCGGCCGCGCTCTACCTCGTGCCGGCCGAAACGCTGCGGCGCGGGACCCGCATCCTGGTCGCCGGTTCCGCCTCCGCCACCGACACGCTCGCCATCCACGACCGCCCGGACCCGCTCTTCCTCTCCGCCGCGTACCGCTCGGCGCAAGAGGCCTGCCGGCAGGCGGGAGTCGGTCCCGAGGATATTGACTTGTTCGAACTGCACGACGCCTTCACCATCATGTCCGCCCTTTCGCTGGAGGCCTGCGGCTTCGCCGAACGCGGCCAGGGCGTGCGTCTCGGCCTGGAGGGCGAGATCCTGCCGACCGGCCGCGTTCCGGTCACCACGCGCGGCGGATTGAAGGCGCGCGGCCACCCGGTCGGCGCGACGGGCGTCTATCAGATCGTTGAAGTGGTGCAGCAACTGCGCGGCGAGTGCGGCCCGACCCAGGTCCCGGAGGCGCGCATCGGCATGGCGCAGAACATCGGCGGCTCCGGGTCCACGATCGTGACGCACATCCTGAAACGGGATTAGCCAACCTCCCCGGTGTCGAAGATGCCGGGGAGGTTGTAACCCTTCGGGGGCATTGAAGAACCTGTTTTTTCTGCTACGATATACTGCAAACGGGTGAAATCTTTACTTTTGGAAAAGCCAAAAACTGCGCCATTTGCGAGTATTTTCTGGCGTTTTCAGCATTCTAAAAAGTTAAAAACCTGCCCGTTTGGAGTATAACATACATCCGATGTTTTATTTTTCCGAAACGACAAGTCTCCCCTGGAAAGGATGGAAAAGATGAGAAGATTCCTCTTGTTCTTAACCCTTTTAACAATAATACTGTCCGGTTGCGGCCCCAGCCCGACGGACGATTCCCCGGACCGTGATGCTTCTACGGAACCATCCACCGATGGCGAAGCAGGAACCTCCGGCCTGGATTTTCCGGAATTCTTCCCGGGCAGCCTGACCGCCATCACACGAATTGTCATCCAGAGTGGTCTGGGTGAACGGCGCCAGGCTCAAGCCGAGGAGGACATCGCCGGTTTTATTGAGAAGGCAAGCGGCCTCATTCTCACGCCCCAGTCCGACCAGAGCCCGCGCGGCGGTTTTCTTTATCGCCTCGAACTGTACACCGGGGGAGAGAAGGCCCTGGAAATCATCTTCAACGATCTCTCCGCCGCCATTGACAGCGTGTACTATGATTTGAACTTTGGCGTCGGGTCTTACCTGGACGACCTTTTCAGCCGGGCTACCGAACTCGTCTCCTACCATTCCCTGACCTTCGAACTGACCACCACTGCCCAGGCCGCCCGGGTCACTTTTTCAGACCCATATTATTTCCTCAGCGCACATTTCGCCGGGACGCTGGGAGAGCCTGCCAAAGGGAACGGGGATATACAAAGTCTTTGGGTTGGGCAGGAATCAGAGGGCAGCCAGGTAGGGGTGCTGATGGAATATGCAATTACTTGGACAGGGGTGGTCGCTCCTTCCGTCTTGTGCCAATATGAGCAGCGCGGCGGGGGTACCAGCGCCCTTCGAGTGTGGGATTCCGTTTCAGGCGAGGCGAATATCCTGGCAGAACTCACATTCACCGCCACAGGTGAGTGTTCCCTGGATATCAGCGCGCTGAATGAACAGCCTTTCCTGGAACAGGCTCTTCCAGAAAGACCAGCGCGGATGCTGTGGGCATATTATTACCCCTGGTACATCAGAGAAGAATGGGACACGAGCATCCTGCTCGACCAGCCGACCCTGGGGTATTACGGTTCTGGCGACCGCGCCACCATCGAACAGCACATCCAGCAGGCGCAGGAGGCCGGGATAGACGGCTTTATTTCATCGTGGTGGGGCCCTCATAGTTACACTGACGACAACCTGCGTCTCTTGCTCGACGCGGCGCAAGCGCGGGATTTCTCGGTCATGATCAATTTCGAGTTGCTGATGTACGACGGGCAGCCTCTCCCCGAGGCGGACATCCTGAACTGGCTCCGTTACGCCGTCTCGAAATATGGCGACCACCCCGCTTATGCAGAGGTGGACGGCAGGCCGGTTTTTGTAGTTTGGGTATCTTATCTGGTACCTGATCCGACTTGGGAGCAGATTCTAACCACCCTCCGTGACGAAGGGCTCGAACCCTTCCTCATTGGGCAGTTCGCAGGGGAGAGTGCAGACCTGGATTCGTTGGAGGTGTTCAGCGGGCTGTACCAGTACAATATCCTCAACGTGATGCAAAGCACCGATGCCGATCAGTTGGCTGCGCTCCAGTCCGTTTACGAGAATATCGGCCGGAGTGTCCACTATTTTCCCCTCCTGGGTCCATCCACAACCTATATTTGGGCGGCTACAGTTCAGCCGGGCTACGACGATCACCTGATTCCGCGTCGAACATCGCCCATATTGCCCCGGGATGACGGCAGCCTCTACCGAGCCACCTTCGAGGCAGCAATTGCCAGCAATCCTGATTGGATTTTCATCACCTCCTGGAACGAGTGGTGGGAGCATACATACATCGAGCCAAGTCAATCCTACAATGCTGATTACCTTGATATCACGCGCGAATACAGCGAAAATTGGAAGAACCCGTAATGGTTGTGTGTGAACGTTTCGCCCGGCTCCTGTGGCGGCCGGGCTTTTTTGTTGTACAATAGCACCAATGAAACTCAAATTCACCCGTTTCCTCATCCGCTTCCTGATGCGCCTGCTGGCGCGGGTCGAGATCCGCGGCCTGGAGAACGTTCCCCAAGAGGGAAATTTCATCATCGCCTCCAACCACCTCGGCCTGGTGGACGCCTTCCTGCCGTTCCTCTTTCTCGACAACACGAAACTGTTCCTGCTGGTGGGGGAGAAATGGGAGAAACTGGCCATCCTGCGCTGGCTGGGGAAACACCTGAACTTCATCTTCATTGACCGCTTCAACCCGGACGTGAAAGCCCTCCGCCAGGTCATCACCCGCATGAAGCAGGGCGAGGTGCTGGTCATCACGCCGGAGGGGACGCGCTCGAAGGTCGGACACCTGATCGAGGGGAAGCAGGGGGTCAGTTACCTGGCCGCCAAACTGGGCTATCCCATCCTGCCGGCTGGCGTCACCGGCTCGTTCGACCCGCTCTTCTTCGGGCAGTTGAAACGGCTCAGGCGGCCGCGCGTCTCGCTCAACGTTGGGCCGGTCTTCCACCTGGCGCCGCTCCCCTCCGAGGGACAGGGCCGCGACGAAGCGCTCAAGGCGGATACCGGCGAGATCATGTGCCGCATTGCCTCGCTCCTGCCGGAGGAGTTCCGCGGCTTTTACAAAGACCATCCAAGACTGAAGGAATTCCTGTAGCTGCACCCGCCCTGCTTCGGCTGGATTTGCAATAGTATGAAAAAATCCACCCACAGAATCTTCCGCTTCTTTGTCCACCTGATCCTGGGTCTGATCGCCCGCGTGGAGACCGTGGGGTTCGAGAACGTCCCGGCGAGCGGAAAAGCGTCCCGCCTTCCCCGCTTTCGCCTTTGGGGTTGTACTTCACCTGGCTGGCGTAGAGCACGGCCGGGTCGTGGGGGTCGATCAGGAAAGTGAAGAAGCGGGTGTTGGGTCTGCCCTGGTTCCAGGGGTCATAGCCATCAGGATCGGTCAGCAGGGTGAAGGAGGCGGCGTAGTCGGTGGAGCGGTAGACGCCGCCGTAGAGGTCGGCGCGGTTGCCCACCGCCAGGTAGACGCGGCCCGGCGTGTGATCGTCCACTACCACGTTAGCCCCTTCCAGGTACTCGTCGGCCGGCAGGCCCGGCGCGCTGATTTCGAGCGGGGTAAAGCTATCGCCCACCACTTCCCCCTTGTACAGCCCGGCGTTGGTGGTCAGGTAGAGGTAAGTGCGGCCATTCTCTTGGCCCACGTCCATCGAGTAAATGATTTCGGTGTCGTGGCCTTCCATCTCGCTGATCTTCGTCCAGCGCCACTGCTGGCCGTCCCATTCGCCGCGCAGGACAAAATTGCCGGTGACATCGAACAATTCATACTCTTCGGTGAGGACGCGGTTGTTATCTCCGATGGCGGTGTAGACCACGTTGGGGTTGTCGGGGTCGAAGGTGAAGCAGCAGAAGCGGCGGAAGTTGTCACCAGGGACCTGGTAGGTGATCTGCCAGGTCTCGGCGGCGTCGCGGGTAAAGTAGATTTCGCCGCTGTGGGCGGAGCGCAGCAGCACGTTGGGGTTGGCGGGGTGGACGGCCAGGGCGGTGCCGGCCTGGCACTCTTGGCCGTGGAGATCGTAGCGCAGCCCCCGGTCTTGGGCTTGCCAGGTCTGGCCGCCATCGGTGGACTTGCGCACACCGCCGCAGTTGACCAGGGTATAGAGGGTATCGGCGTCGGCCGGGTCGGCGACGACGGAGACGATCATACCGCCGCCGGGGCCGATGAGCTGCCACGCGCCGGCTGATGGAGCGACCGCGGTCGCCGTAACCTGGCCGGTATCTGTCACCCTACCGGCGCAGGAGAGAAGCAGTGCGCCACTGAAGATGATGGTCGCCATCGCTTTGAAAATGGTGTGCATCGTTTTACTCCTCACCCACCCCTTTCATAAACGCCTCCACCACCTGGGGGTCGAAATGCTTTCCTGACTGTGCGCGAATATATTCGAGAGCCTTCTCTGTCGTCCAGGCCGGGCGATAAGGACGGTCGGAAGTCAGCGCGTCCCACACGTCTACCACGGCAAAGATGCGCGCCGCCAGGGGGATTTGCGCGCCTTTCAGTCCACGCGGGTAGCCCGCGCCGTCCCATTTTTCGTGGTGGCAGAAGGGAATATCCAGCGCCGGCTGCAGGTAGGTGATGTGAGCGAGCATGTCGTAGGCGAGTTGGGGATGTTTGTGTATGATCTGCCACTCTTCATCGCTGAGCGGGCCGGGCTTGAGCAAAATGGCATCCGGAACGCCTATCTTGCCGATGTCGTGCAGCAGCGCGCCGCGCCGCACGTGCACCTGTTCGGCGTCGCTCACGCCAAAGGACTGCGCCAGGCGCACGGTCATCTCGGCGACGCGCCGGGTATGGCCTTCGGTTTCTCGATCGCGCAGGTCGAGGGCGTGCGACCAGCCTTCGATGGTCGCGTCGTAGGCCAGCATCAGCTCCGTATTGGAGCGCTGCAGGCTATCGAATAGCTGCGCATGATCTATGGCAATGGCAGTCTGGCTGGCCAGCGCTTCCAGGAAATCCTGCCATTCCACGCCGGGGTCGAGCCGCGTCCGATGGAAAATTTCCAGGACGCCCACCATTTGACCTTTGGCGACCAGCGGCGCGGCGAAGTAGGTCACGAACCCCTCGCCGGGCAGGTATGGAGAGCGGCTGAACGCCTCCGCATCTATGGTGAGATCGGGGATATGGACGATACGCCGCTCCAGCACGGCCTGACCGGCGTAACCCTCGCCCAGCCGCAGGCGGGTGTGCCTGAGGGCAGAGGTGCGGAAGCCGCGCCCGTTAGCGAATTCGAGCGTCTGTAAGCCTGGGTCGAACAGCAGCACATCCGCGGCATCCACGCGTAGCTGCGTTGTCGCCTGATCGAGAATGATATTCAAGATAAGACGCAAGTCCATACTGCCGGCAATGGCCCGGTCAATCTCATGCAGGGTCTGGACATGCGCGAGGCGGCGCCGGGCGTCCTCGTACAGCCGGGCCTTGGCGATGGCCTGAGCTGCCTGGTCGGCGAAAGCGGTCAACAGCGTGAGATCGCCGGGCGCGAACGGGCGATCTTCGCCCAGGCGACTGACGGTCATCACACCGATGACATTTTCTCCCCACCTGAGCGGGGCCAGGGCTAACGCTTCTGGTTCTTCTGGCGTGCCGGGCACCTGGATGCCGCGCGTGTCCTCCAGCGTCCGGTTGACAATCTCGGACGCGCCCTTCGAGGCGACTAACCCGGCAAACCCCTGGCCTAGCTTTAGAGGTAACGCCATGACCTGCTCGGCGTGTTCCTCGAGAGCAACGACGCAGCGCAGCGTCTCCCCATCCGGCTCGATCAGGTGGATGTTGCTGCCGTCAGCTTCGAACAGGCGCCTGGCATGCATGGCAATGGTCTCCAGAACGGACTGCAAGTCCAGGGAAGAGAGGGCGCGCGTCGTGGCCAGCAAAGCAGTGGTCTCCTCGGCGCGGCGCTGTTCGGCCTTGAATAAGCGAGCATTCTCGATGGCAATTGCCATGTGCTGCGCCAACGACTGGGCGACGCGTACGTCGTCGTCGGTAAAGAAGCCGGGGTAAACGCTATCTGCCATCAGCGCGCCGATCATGCGCCGGCGGGCGATCATCGGTACCGCGAGAAATGAGCGCACGTGTTCGGCGCCGGGCACCCAAATCCAGCCTGGATGATGACGCACGTCGGCTATGGTCAGCGGCTCGAGGGCTTGCGCCATCTGCTTCAGGATAGGGCTGTCTTTCAGCAGCTCGTGGACCGCCTGGCTGGTCATCTTTTCGTCTGCGTAATCCATGCCTGCGACGAGGTCTGGCTGCCCCGTTTCTCCAAGGAGGAGTACCGAGGCCGTGTCAAAGGTCAACACGTGTTTGAATTGCTCCAGCATCAACCTGAACACTTCATTGACATCCAGACTGGCACTCACAACCTGAGCCGCCTGGCGTAATGTCTCGGCTTCCTGGCGGCGCTGGCGTTCGGATTCGAACAGGCGCAGCCACTCCAGCGCAGTCGCCACCTGGCCGGCAATGGTGAACAGCAAACGCTCATCGGCCTCGCTGAAGAAATCCTCCTTGCTGCTTTCGGCGTTGATGACACCGATGACGCGCTCGCCGATCTGGAGCGGCACGCACAGCTCGGAACGGCTCTCCGCGGCGACCTGCATGTAAGCCGGTTCCAGGCTGACGTCGGGAACGCGCAGCGGCTGGCCAGTGGAGGCCACCTTGCCGACAATGCCCTGCGTGAGTGGGACGACAATCGGCGTTTTTTCCCACACCACGCCCCGGTACGAGGGATGCACGCGCAGGACGTTCTGGGCCTCGTCGCGCAGCAAGAAGCCAACGTTATCGGGATAAAGCGTCTCCCCGATGGTTTGGGTAACCTGGGCGATCAGCTCGTCAACGCTTGCGGCACGCACCCCGGCCAGGGCAACGGCGTGCAGGACGGTCAATTCTCTCAACTGGCGGGCGATGGACTCTTCTGCCTTTTTGTGCCCGGCGATCTCTTGCCGCAGGAGTTCATTGGTACCTGCCAGCTCGATGGTTCGTTCCCTGACCCGTCTTGCCATTTGATCGAAGGCTCTGGCCAGATCGCCGACCTCGTCCCTGGCTTCTCTCAGCCCAGGACCGATTTCGACATCGAGCCTGCCGGCGCGAATCTCCTCCACTGTTTCGATCAGTTCAGCGATTGGATTCGAAATCGAGCGTGAGATCAGCGAGGCGCTGATCATGCCCGTCGTGAACAAAACGAGAAAAGCAGCCAATATGCTGTTTCTCAGTGCAGAAATTGGCTGTGATATCTCTTCCACATCACATTCCATGATAAGAATCCATTGGAACCCTGCGAAGTTTCTATAGCCTCTCGAGTGTGCATAGGCAAGCAGTTTTTCCCTGCCGCCTTCCTCGGCGAGGAAGAAACCGCTTTCACTTTGTTGTATCTTCTGGAAAAACCCCTGCGCGGATGCATCTTCCCCAAATTGGAACGGCCGGGTGGCAAAAATCAGCCTCCCATCCTGAGTGGTCAATTTGATCTCTGTCGTTTCGTATTTCTTCGTGGCGATCTCTGCCTGCCGGATAATTGCATTGACAACGACGACACCCTTCAGCGCCCCGATAAAGTTTCCGTTTTCATCATCAACCCTTACTCCAATGATCACAGCGTATACGTCAGCGCTTTCGTCGTACTCGATATCACCTGCGTAGAGGCCTTCCGTTTTGGCAATCTGCCACCATGCCTCGTCTGCCTGGTAGTAATCCGTGGTTTTTCCGGTTTGCGCCACATTGGCGCCGTATTCATTGGTTACAAAAACCTCGCCAAAAACCGCGTAACCATACCTCTTTTCATAGAATTCGATGAATTCTCGTCTCAGGCTGTTCGACAACTCATTGCCGATCAGCGCTTGCATAAAGGGAGTGATTGCGTCTTTTGGCGCAGAAACCCATTCGCTGTCCTTTTGGCTGACGTATCCCTCAATACTGTCCAGGCTCTCGAATTCGCGGTTGGATGCCAGGAGACTGCTTTTCAACGATAGATCGCCGGAGTATATTTGAAGACTCTCGATCTTCCCGTAAATATCCATATCCATTCTTTTCAGCATTTCCTCGGTCAGGAATACGGAGCTAGTGCCAACAGATTCCAGCAAGGATTGCCGGCTTACGCTCACCGAGTAGAGCGCCAGGGCAAGCATCAGTAATGCAGCCAGCACAAAGCCGGCGGTTATTTTGGCGCCTATGCTCATTCTCATTTTTTCATCTCAGATATTCGATCTCGCCGTCCACGATGCGGGCGGGATGCATGGGAAAGCCGATATCGTGTTCGCCTGGCTCGACATCGAGCGCGCCAAAAACTCCATGGTAAATGAACCCTTCTTCCAGCAGACTCTTCACACTCTGCCGGGAGATTTCCTGACCTGCCAACAGGCCGGCCAAAAGTTTCATCAGGTCATACCCGTTGGCGGCATAGTGGTTGAAAGGCTTGCCATATCTGGCCTCATATCTTTCCTTTACCTCTGCGGCATAGAGAAAGCTCGGGTGGTAAATGATGGACGCAACCAGGTAGACGCCATTTGCCTCTGGCAGGCTTCTGACAGAAGGGATGCTGGCATTGCCGGCGGAAACGATAACCCCCTCGAAACCCTCTTGCCGTAACTGCCCGAACATATCCTTGACATGACCGGCCATGACCACAACGTAGATTGCTTCTGCATCTTTCAGTCTGGCGATCGACTCTGTGAAATCGGCCGTCTTCCCATCGTAGGGTTCACCCCTGATCATTCCACCGCTTTTTTCGAGCTCCTGCCTGGCCAATGCAAAGAAAGACCTGCCAAACGGGTCATCTATGTAGATCATCCCCAAGTTCTCGACCCCCAATTCCTCCAGGATTGCCAAAACGGGCGGCACTTCATCTTTTGCCGTGGGGAAATAGCGGAAAACCCATTCGTTTTCTGGCTCTGTGAGTTCCGGCGCTGTGGCTGCCAGGCCGAAAAGCACGACCTTGTTTTCCTCTGCCAGCGGCGCCAGGGCTATGGCAACCGCGCTTATACTTGCGACATACAAGAGAGGCTGATGCGCGGCTTCTATTCTTTGGAAGGCTTCTTCACCTGCTTGCGGGTCTGTTTGGCTGTCTTCGATGATCAATTCTATCTTCCTGCCGTCTATGCCGCCCCAGGCATTGATTTCCTCGATGGCCAAAAGCATGCCATCCCTTGTTTCCTCTCC
Source organism: Anaerolineales bacterium (assembly GCA_030018695.1). GTDB lineage: Bacteria > Chloroflexota > Anaerolineae > Anaerolineales > Villigracilaceae > CG2-30-58-95. The sequence continues at coordinate 254 of JASEHI010000022.1, read as the reverse complement.
CACGTACGAGGCGGAACCAGAAAGGGAGAGCACCGCGCCTATTTCGACCGTCTCTTTTATTTGCAGCCTGAGAAATACAGCCAACACCGCTGCGATGACGATGACGGCGATGACGGCGATGACAATTCCCCGCCGGCCAAATCCTTTCTTCATTCTATTCTCCTTTCTTCATTCTAATTCATTTGGGTGTGTTTCATTTCAGTTGAACAACCGTCCCGAAGGTTCAGAAAACGGCCAGAACCTTCGAGAAAACC
>JASEHI010000021.1 GCA_030018695.1 Anaerolineales bacterium | reverse complement strand
GGCAAACGGCATAATGGTCCCAAAGCGAATCAAACATTCATGCGCATGCGGCGTCAACTTCCCAGGCAACAACTCTAACTCTTCATCCAGGGGGAAAAAAGCCTTGTCCGCAACTTGGACAAATGCCATAATCTCGTTCCAATCGTATGCTGTAACCGCCTTGTGTTTGCAATTCTCGCTTCCCTTTTATCCGAAACTCCAAGGCTGCCTTGCAATCCGGACAGATCGGAACAGCCGCACTCTGCGACCATTCCCGCATTTCACTCAATTGTGCCGCATCTTCCAACATCTGCGCTCGTAACTTCATTATGTGTCCATCCAATGTCTTTTCTATTTCTCCCAAACTCGCTTTGGGGTGTTCCTCGCGCCAGCTCATCATCCCTTGCATTGCCTCTCGACTTAACTCTTGCCAATGTTCTACCGTTTTATGTGTGTCCATTTTTGCTCATCCTTTTAGCCCATTTTACCCCCTTTTTCAAAAAACTGACGCACACCCCGTACGCTGGGAACGATTGACAGAAATGGAAGTTTGGCATATGGTTGTCATTGGACTCTGAAACCTACGTTGAGGAATGATCGTTGGATGGTACCAACAATCTACCTCACACGTGGCTCAGAGTCCAGTTTATGGGCTGAATACTTGCCTATTCATCGCATCACAGGGAAATCGGTGTGTCATGACCGAGAAATCGGTGCATGACCTGATGTTCCGCCATCAGTTCCCTACCAGAGCATACGTCACTGGCAACGGTGAAGTGTGAAGCATCTGGGACGATGAACCCTTTTTTCTACAGGAGGCCAGCTATCCACCCCACTGATCCACCCGCCGGGGTGGTTTTGTTTTTGGGCGTTTTCGAGTTTGGCATTTTTGCAAAAAGCAGTATAATACACCCCATTGTGGAGGCCCCGTATGCAGGCGCCGGTTCTGGTTTTGAATGCAAATTTCGAGCCGATCAATATTTGCAACACACGACGAGCCATTGGACTGATCTTTACTGGAAAGGCAGCCATGGTCTTGAATGGGCGCGGCTACATACGCACTGTTTCCGAATTGATCCCTCGTCCTTCGGTCATTCGGTTGGAGCATATGATCCATCGTCCTCGTTTAAAGGTCAAGCTGACCCGCCGCGACGTCTTCCGGCGGGACAATTACACCTGCCAGTATTGCGGCCGCCACTCCTCCGACCTGACCCTTGACCATGTGCTTCCCAAGCATCTGGGGGGCGAACATGTCTGGACGAATGTGGTTGCGGCCTGTCCATCCTGCAATCATCGCAAGGGCGGCCGCCGGTTGAAAGAAGCCCACATGTCGCTCCTGCATCGCCCCATCGAACCATCCGCGAGCGCATTCTACGTCTTTGGGCATCATCTAAACCAGAACGGCGAGTGGGAACCGTTCATCACCGGCTGGTAAACTTCCCTGCTTAACTTATCAAAATCCAGTGTCATAAAGTCTTGGGCTAATATGATCGGGCCTGCGAAGCTCATTTTTGCCTCCGCGACCAGGTTGCCGGAGGCGTATTTTCCTGTCGGGTAATGGATCAGGTACAGCTCGCCGACTTCGGCCTGTCGGGCAGTATCCCCGGCCTCCGCAGCCGATGAATGGCCAAGGAACCCTCCGGCGGATTCGTGAATGAGCACATCCGCGCCTTTGGCCAGTCGAATGACCTGCGCACAGGGTTCTGTGTCGCTGGAATAGGCTACCACCTTATCGTTCTGCTTTAACTCGATCCGCAAGCCAATGGCAGGGATCAGGTGCCGCACCGGCGAAGAGAAAATGCGGAACTCCTCGCTTTCCAAGACCAGGGTTCTCTCACCTGCCGGCAAACGATAAAATGTTATCGGGAAGAAATCAGGCCACTCAGACCAGGAGTAATATCCCATCAAACCTTCGATACGGTCAAGTGTGTGGCGCAAACCGTAGATATTCAGGGAACGGCGGCGGCCCATCAGCCACATATTCATTAACAATTGCGGCACTCCGGAGACGTGGTCGGGGTGGAAATGGGTCAGGATCAAATCCGTCAGGTCATTGAATTCCACGCCGGCTTGCTGCAAGCGCAGAATGGGGTTACTGACACAGTCCACCAGTACAGTCCGTCCATCCCCCACCAGAACCATGTGCGTGTTTTCATGCTTCACATCCGGGATGGCGTTCGAAGAGCCGAGAATTATAAGTTTTGGCATTTTGGTGGTGGTTATGGAGTGCCTTGCAGCACCCACAAGATCAACTGCGGCGTGACCCAGACCTCGATGGCTGCGGCGAGGGTCAAGAGTGGGAGCACCAGCCCGAGTGCGGCTTTCGCCCAATCTGCCAGCGCTTCCAACAATACCTCTCCAAGTCCAAGCGTCCGTCCCGGGAGCGGGGTTACCAAAACCAGGCCGATATGCAGCACTGCCGCGCTGGAGAGGATCAAGGCTGAAATCTCGAATATACCGTGAGGCAATATGCCAAATAAAGCCAAAAGGGTCGGGGAATAACCCAGGACTTTTACCAGCGCCAACACTGCGCCGATCAATCCAATGTTACCGATAAAGACAATCGTTCCCAGAACGCCAAAAGAAAAAAGGCCAAGCAACAAAATGACCCCCACCGCACGTAAATTGTGCAGCCAGATATAATGAAAATTGATCTGCAGATGGGCCGGTGTGTCCAACGTCATTTCCATAGCCTTTTTAACACTATCGGGCGAAGCCGCCAGGCTAAATTGGGAGGAATTCTCCAATATCCAGCTATATCCCGCGATCAACCCGATCAGGCCAAGCAGGGACAGGATCAAGATCGGGAGCGCCAGCCTGCGCAGCGTCTTCGTGACCTCGCGCCGGTACCAACCACCCATAGATTTCGCTTCGCCCCGAAACGCGTGCCAGAATGTAGCCCCCATCCAACGCAGATTCAATATATCAATCTCACGTCCAAGCAGCGCTTCGCGTTGGAAATGAGCCAGGCCGACGCGCACCAATAACACCGCCAGCACTGTCACACCTGCCACCGCCGTCCACAAGACCTGGTTATTGCCCCAGAACATGAGCACACTTTCACCTTGGATCAACAGCGCCATCGGGATGATGACAAAAGACGACATCAGGTTGGCTGCCCGCACCGAGGTGGCTTGGGTTGAAATCACGATCGCGCCGCTGACCATCAAGACGGCCTGGACGGAGGTCAGCGTAATGGTTTGCAGCAGCAGGCCCAGGTCGGGGAAAGGAATATGTTGAACGCGCAGGCCAATCAGATAGACGCTGATCCCCAGATAGGCTGTCAACAGCGGGACACTGGTTGCGGCGATGAGTTTCCCCAGGTAAAGCTGCCAATCTTTGAGCGGGCTGGAAAGGAGCGGCTCGATCGTGCCGCGCTCTTTCTCGCCGACAAACGCCTCCAGCGCGATGACCAGGGAGACCGTGATCGGGAAGAATCCGACCACCATCAGCAGGAAAGGCACCAGTCGCTCGCCGATCAGGGTTGCGCCGTATCGAGAAACAAAATCCAGCACCTCCCTGGCGGTGAAATTCATCAGGAAGGGAAAAAAGATCGTCAGGACGATCATCGGAAAGATGATGCGCCAATCGCGGAACTGGTCACGCATTTCGCGCCGTGCAATCAGCCAGACCAAACTCAGTTGCTCCATGCGCAGCACCCTTCGACAGGCTCAGGGCAGCGCCCTTCGATAAACTCACACCGTCCCGGCCGTCTCGCCCCGGCGGGCCGGGTCTCGCGGCCCGAACGGGGTGTCCTTCCGGGAAGGCAACGCCTACTCGGTAAGATCACTACTCGCGCCTCACCTGGGACATCGCAGCCAGATAGACCTGCTCAAGGCTGCGCGGCGCTTCCTGCATCGCAACCACCTGCACATGCTGGGAGACAAGCGCCTGGAGTAAGAGCGGATTGGATTGGTTGGCATCCTCGACCCGGAACCGGCGGACCGAATCCACTTCCCCAATCAATGTGACCCCAACCGGCAGGCGGAAACTTCCCGGCGGCCATGCGCCGCGAATGCGCACCTCGTACTCGGCCGGCCCCAATAAACGCCGCTTCAACTCCTCGACCGTACCGCTGATTAATATTTTTCCCCGGTAAATAATGGCGATCTGATCGGCCAGCAATTCAGCCTCGGCCAGGTTGTGCGTACAGATGAGGATTGTCCGGTTTTCGGAGCGCAGGCTGGCGATGGAATCCCGCACCAGGCGGGCGCTTTCCGGATCCATGGCTGAAGTCGGTTCATCCAGCAACAAGACGGGCGGTTCGTGGATCAAGGCGCGTGCCAGGGCCAGTTTCTGGCGCATCCCCTTCGAGTACGCGCCGATATTCTGCCCGGCTACGCCTGTCAGGTCGAAATATTCCAACAGGGCCGCGATTCTTGCCCGGCGCGCGGAGCCATTCAGGCGGTAGATTTGTCCAAAAAAGTCGAGGTATTCCGCGCCGCTCATGCGCAGGTACAAGCCGTGTTGCTCGGTCAGCACGCCCACGCTTGCGCGCACTTTATCGGCTTGTTTTCGAACGTCGTATCCCGCCACCTGCGCCCATCCCCGGCTGGGGGCAAGCACCGCGGTCAGCAAGCGGACAGTGGTCGTCTTCCCGGCGCCATTCTGGCCGAGCAAAGCCAATATTTGACCGGGATGGACCTCGAAGCTAAGGCCATCCACCGCCCAAAAATCGCCGAACTGTTTGCTGAGGTCTTCGGTTTGGATCATATCTTAAACGGGAAAAAACTTCTAAACACAAAGGTCACCCTGGCCTAGCCCGCCAGGGCAGGCAAAGAATCACGAAGTAGAGCCCATGAAAAAAGAACTTCATTTTCCGCTTTGTGTCACTTGGTGTCCTTTGTGTTAGAGTCTTTCCCTGTCAGGGCGATGCCGCCAGAACAAAAAGCCCGCAGAAGCCAAAGCGACGACAGCCACAAAAGCCTGATTGGCGTTGATGCCGCCCAGTTGCGAGGCATCCAGGCGCAGGAAGTCGAGTAAGAAACGCCCGACGGGATAGGTGATGAGATAGGTCAGGAATATATCCCCCGGCTTGAGACGGCCAGCGAAGCGGCGTCCCAGCCAAAGCAATAAGAACATGCTGGCCAGGTTCCAGAGCGACTCGTAGAGAAAGAGCGGGTGGAAGTACTCATAATTCTGAAAACCTGGGACACGGTGCAGCGGATCAATATAGATTTTCCAGGGCAGATCCGTCGGCGCGCCATATAGTTCCTGGTTGAAGAAATTTCCCCAGCGACCGATGGCCTGGGCCAGCGCCAAGCCCGGCGCGGCGATATCCGCCCAAACCGCGAAGCTCTTCTTCTTTTTTCGCAGATAAATCCACATGGCTAACGCGCCGCCGATGACTGCGCCCGAAATGCCCAATCCGCCCTGGCGGATATTCAGCATATCCAATGGATGAGTAAGATAATATTGGGTAGTGATGCCCTGCTCGACCATCGAGGGCGGCGGGGTAAGGATATGCCAGATGCGCGCTCCGACGATGCCGGCAAGCAGCAGCCAGAAAAGCATATCATAGACGATCTCCGCATCCAGGCCGCGGCGTCTGGCTTCCGCTCGAGCCAGGAAGACTGCCGCAAGCACCCCCAGCATGATGATGATCCCATAGAAATAAATGTGAAAAGGTTGGTTTAGGAATGGCAAGGTGATATCGAAACCGTCGGGCATTTTATTCTCCTTTGATTTGGGGATGGTGGGCTTGATGGCGCACCCGCATTATGCGTTGTAGAGCGGTGAAGTTTGCCATAATCGCCAAAATCCACACGGCGATGATCGGCATATTCAGAACCAGCAGCGGAGCCAGCACCAGATAACGCTCGGCGCGGGTCAGCAGGCCGACGTTAGCGTCGAAGTTTAGTGAATCGGCCTTGGCTTTTGTGTAAGAAACCAGCACTGTCCCGGCCGCGGCAACATAGACCAGGGCGCAAGCCAGTTTATCACCCTGGTTGAGGTAATAGATAAGTAATCCGGCATAGACGAACAATTCCGAGTAGCGGTCGGTGACCGAGTCGACAAACGCGCCCCAATTGCTGGCCTCGCCTCGCAGGCGCGCCATGGTGCCATCCAATGCATCGAATGGCATGGTGAACAGGATCAATATGCCTCCCCAAGTCAAAGAACCTTTGGCAATCAAGAGCGCCCCGATGGTTATCCCAAACAGACCCAGCAGGGTCATCACATTGGGATGGATGCCAAGGCGATTGAAGAAAACAGCCAGTGGGTCGAGCAGCCATTTGAACCAGAGCCGCAGGTAATCGCTAAAGTTCATCCGCTTCTTTTCTATGGTTTGTTCCAAAGTTTACACCTTTCTGAATTTATCGAGTAGTTCCGCTAAAAGTTTGGCAATGATACCACCGACTGGGAAATTCGCCAAACCAGGCCTGAATTCTAACCTGCACTTTCACCATTCTCTTCGTCCGGTTCGAGCAGCACCTCGCGCTCCCGCCCGCCGCCCCGCGCAGAGCCGACGACCCCCATCTCCTCCAATTGGTCCAACAGGCGCGCGGCGCGCGGATAGCCGATGCGCAGCCGGCGCTGGAGCAGCGAAGCGCTGGCGCGCTGCTCTTGCTTGAGGACAGTGATGGCTTGTTCGATCAGCACCTCGTCGCTATCGCCTTCCGGCTGGCTCAAGAGAGCCTCCCACGGCGGGCGGACGTCTTGCGCCGGGTTCATCTTCTGCCAGAAAGCAATAATGCGTTCGACCTCCTGATCGGTGACCATCACCCCCTGGGCGCGCAGTGGTTTGCCGACTTCTGGGTTGAGGAAGAGCATGTCCCCACGGCCAAGCAGGGTATCCGCGCCGGGCATATCCAGGATGACGCGCGAATCAACCTGCGAGGCCACGGCGAAGGAAATACGCGCCGGGAAGTTGGCCTTGATCAGGCCGGTGACCACATCCATACTGGGTCGCTGAGTGGCAACGACCAGATGAATGCCGGTGGCGCGCGCCATTTGCGCCAGGCGGACGAGGTTGTGCTCCGTCTGGTCGGGCGCCGACATCATCAAATCGGCCAGCTCGTCAATCAAGACCACGATACGCGGCAGTGGCGGGGTATCCTTGCGGCGCTGAAGTTTGCGGTTATAGGCTTCGATGTCACGCGCCTTGGCCGCTTCGAGCAACTTATAGCGATGCTCCATCTCGACTACGATCCAGCGCAATACCCCCAAGATACGCTGGACGTCGCTCTCTACTTTGCCATACAGGTGGGATAATCCGTTAAAACGGATCAACTCAACCATCTTGGAGTCGATCAAGACCAGGCGCAGGTCTTCAGGCGTGTTGTTCATCGCAAGGCAAGCGATGATGGCGGAGATACACACCGACTTGCCGGAGCCGGTCGTCCCGGCGATGAGCAGATGCGGCATCTTGGCCAGGTCTGCGACCACCGGCTGCCCGGAAACATCCCGGCCGAGGGCAATGGCGAGCGGTGATCCAACCCGATAGAATGCTTCAGCCTCCAAAATCGGGCGCAGCCGCACGACGACTGATCGTAAATTGGGCACCTCAATGCCGACATACGAACGCCCCGGCACCGGCGCTTCGATGCGCAGACGATCGGCCGAGAGGGCCAGGGCCAGGTCACGCGAGAGATTGGCAATCTGCGCCACGCGCACCTTCTGCCGGTTCGGGTCGCCATTATCCGGGTCGCCTTTTTCGAAGAACCCAGGCTCGATGGCGAACTGGGTCACCGTTGGCCCGATCCGGAATCCAACCACACGCGCCGGGATGCCAAAGTCGGACAGGGTCTTTTCGATCAGGCCGGCGGTCTGGTTGATATTGCGCTCGTCCGGACGGGCGCTCTGCTCGTTGACCAGCAGGTTCAAAGGCGGCAAGCGTTCGCCACGCGGCGGGGGTTCGGCCGGGCGATCATCCTGCCGATCGGGAACTTTGAATGCTTTGCGGAACTCCGGCGGCAAACGTTCCCCGTTCTTTTTACCGCGCGGCTGGAGCGTGGAGGTGGAGCCCGCCGAGGATGAGATAGCGGCATCTTCCGCGGTGGCCGGCTGAAGGTCCGTTGCAAGCGGCTCGCCGGCCTGCCTTATCAGATAGGCCTCCAAGCGTCTCCAGAGTCCCAAACCAGTCAGCGCGGCAAGTCCCCAAAAAAGAAAAATAAGCGCAGCGCCCCAAAAAGAACCGAGATACCTGACCAGCAGCATTGCCAGTCCCCAACCAACCCGCCCACCCCACCAGCCAGCCTCAGCCTGCGGCAGGGAATTGCCGCCCAGCACCGAAAGCACGGCCAGGGTCAGGAAGGCCGCGATTTCGATGGCAATGACCTGTCCCCAGTTCAACTGCACCGCTCCCCGGCTGCGACGGAAGGCCAGCAGGCCGCCGAGACAGGCTGCAATGATGATCAATATGCTGCCCCAACCGAACCAGAGCTTGAGCAAGCCGACCAGCAGAGAAAGCAGCCGGCCGCCGGAAATGCCCAACAACCCCAAAAAGACCATCAGCGCAAGTGCCAGGAGCAGGACGCCGACCACATCCCAAGCGAAGCGCCCAAAATGAGCCTGGAAACGGGCCAGTTGGTCCAACCAGTCTTCTGCCGGGGGATGATCGGGACGGGCAGCCGTGGGTGGCGGCGTCGGGGATTTACGGGATTTGGATGGCATGGCTTATTCTACCAGTTTCAGGCTCAGACCAAGCCGCTGGCGGGTGATATCCACCTGTAAAATGCGCACTTGCACATCCTGCCCCGGCGTTAGAACATCCTTCAGCGTGGCATGCGGAGGAATGGGGATTTCTGAGACGTGAATCAACCCTTCCACTCCTTCGTCCAGGCGGGCAAACGCGCCAAACGGCGCCAGCGTGGTGATGACCGCGGGAACAAGTTGGTCAATGAAATAGCGTTGCGCGGCAGTTTCCCAGGGATTGGGGGACAGCCGCTTCAGACTGAGCGCCACGCGGCAGCGATCCTGGGCGACCTCCAGTACCAGCACTTCGACGCACTGACCGACGGCCAGGATCTGACAGGGATGAGTGACCCGTCCCCAGGAAAGTTCGGAGATATGGATCAAGCCCTCCAGTCCACCCAGATCCACAAAGGCGCCAAATTCGGTGACGTTGGTGACATCGCCGCGGATGTGCTGCCCGGCCTGTAAGGATTTAAATAACTCGGCCCGCTTTCCGGGTTCGGCCCGCGCGGCGCGCTCCGAAAAAACGATGCGGCCTTCAGCAGGAACACATTCGATGACCTTCAAGCGCAATTCCCGGCCCAGGTAAGCGGCAAGGCACGCCTCGCGCCGGTTTTCATCCACTTGCACTTGGGCAGGTAGATCCAAGAGATGCGAGCAAGGGACAAATCCAAACAACCCGTCTCCTTCGACCAGCAAACCGCCGCGGTTATAACCTGTTACAGTCATGGCGACAATTTGGTCCTGGCGGTAGAGCGTTCTGACACGCTCCCAATCCAACGGTATTTTGCCATGCTCCTCGACGTATGCCTGGCGCACAGCGGCGGACTTCAAGCCGCCCTCTTCCTGCGCCAGTACCGAAGCCCACCAGCCGTCATCCAAGAGATGGATTTCATCTTTAGCAACTCGATTGTGCATCATCAGGCTCCTCCGACCTCCTTCCCATTGACTCGCACCTGCATTTGACGTTCCAATTCGAGGATTACGTGCGCCACTTCTTCGACCGCGACGCGTTGCTTGCGGTATAAATCTGCTTCCGACATCGCCAATCGCGCGGCTATTTCGCGTATCTTTCGGCCTTCGATGAATTTCATTTCCAAAATATTATACAAGATCCACTCCACCGTAAAGCGGCGCTCACCTGTCGGGCGAATGTTATCTATCGCTTGACGCAGGATGGCACGCAGCACATTGGCCGGATTATCGTTTTGATCAATAAATGCCTGTCGAACGATCTGGAGCTGCAATAGCGGGCTTTGGGTCAGCCTCGGCCCGCCCCAATAGTGAGTCAGGGCATCCTTTACCCAGTTGGCAAAATCGGATTCGGGCGGGAGAGTACCGGCGAGCAGGCTGGCCTTACTGTCATAGCGCCCGGCCGCACGCCAACGCTGGATCAAGTCCACTTGCGGTTTCAAGTCTTCCAGCGAACGAAATACGCTGCGTTGCAAGCGCCTGTCCTGCAGCGCTTGAGCCGCACGCCGGATAAAAAGCAACAGCGACTGGCGCTGTTCAACGGCCAGTGCCTGGTTCGGCAGGCGCGCGACGCCAAGCAGACCCAGCAGGCGCGGTTGACCCTCATCCGTTTCGGGCGCCTGGTGAAGCGGGAAAAGCCAGTGATCGCCCCAGATATACTCTTCCTGAGCGTTATTTCCCTGACCTTTGACCACCTGCAAGGCTTCAGAAAGGTCGGCGTCTGTTTGCAGGGGGGAATTTCCAGTTGCGACGATCAAGGCAAGATCGCCATTATCCAATGCGGCAATAAAGGCGGATGGGGATTGGAGATGGTCCCGGACGGCAGCCAGGATCGCCTCCAGGAATTGGCGCAGGTCGCTCTTGGTGATCAATCTCTCTTCCAGGCTCTGCAGCAGAGTCAGGTCGCGCCGGTCCCCGCCAAAGAAAATCCAGCGTTCCCAGATCGGCGCGAGCAGGGTTATGCTGTGTTCCATGAGCAGGACAGATACCACCATGGCAGTCGGCACCGCGCCAGAATAAACCACGCCGAATATCTCGCCGATGCGCCGGACAATCGTCATGACGCCCAGCGCGACCGAGGCCGTGACCGGGCCGCGCATGATCCACTTGAAGAGGCGGCTCTTCACAACCCGGTCGGGCCATGAGACGCCGAAGAAAGCCACCGCGTATGCCATGACGACGATCAACCCACCAACCAGGAAGTTGCTGAATGTCGCCATCCCCCAGAAGATGAAGGGATGCTGCCCGGCCAGGGTGGAGCCGTAGAGCAGGTATGGGAAGGAGCCAAGCGCTGGTGCAGTCGCCCCAGCCAGCAGGTAGATCATCCGGCGTCGTCCCGAGCGGGTCAGCGTACGCTGGTAGGCGCGCCCAAAATTGAGCCATGCCCAGACCATCGCCCCGCCATAATAGGCGCTGAACAATTCTGTCCAAAGCGTGCGCTGGAGATGAGGCGCGGGCTGCCCATCCGTCACCAGGGCGCCGAGCAGGTAGCCGTAAGCCAGGAGGATCAAGAAAAACGCGGAAATAAGATAAGTGAAGCGGACAGCCACGCGGCGGCGTCCACGCGAAGGACGACCGGTGGTCACCAATAACGCATCCGAGAGTTGCAGATAGGCTGGCGGCAGGAAGATAATCCCCAACCATTCCAAGCGCAGGAGCAGGTCAATCACCGCCGGCGTGGTGGACGAACTTTCCAGCGCTTCGGAAGTGAAGACCACCACCACGCAAAGCAAGATCAGCGCAAATGAGCGCGCGACGCGATCACGTAAGTTGAAGGATAGGGAATAGAAAAACAGCGAAAAGGCCGTGATGGCAATGCCAGCCGTAAAAATTTGGTTGACCGTTACAATCCCCGTCAGAACTTCAGACATCCAACCGCTAAGCATTCCAACCTTCCCAACCTGTTTCTAAATCAATTGTGGTTTTCTTATCCATTATTCACGCAATTCCACTATTTCAACGCTCGACCAAAAAATAATGCAATATCTTGGGTCAGGTAATAGCGATCATTATATCCGCAGAATTCGTAGCCCAGCTTTTGCGCCAGGCGGATCGCGGCGCAATTTTTCGAGGGCATTTCCATCATGGCGCGCTGGTTCTTGCGTTGCACCGCCCAGGATTGCGCCGCCAAGACCAGCGTGGAGGCGATCCCCCGGCGACGGGCAGCCGGCTTCACAACCAGGTCGGTGATCCAGGCTGTCTGCGGGAGGATCTTATCCGTCAAACGTAAATAGCCGACCAGTTCATCCTCCAGGGCGGCCACCAGCATCCCGCTGCGACGGCTCCATTCATCTGCCAACCTGTCAACCGCGCGAGGATACGCGACGACGACCGGGCGCGGCAGGCGAATTTCCCGGAAGATCGCCCCGGCCTGTCCAGCCTCCCGCTGGAGATCCATTTGCCAGACGTATTCGCTCGTGCAGGAGTGATTTATTGCCATCAGCACAGGCAGGTCAGTGGCGACTGCGGGGCGAATGCGCACCTCAGGCATGGGCGTGTCTCATTTGGCTACCACCCGCAGCGGGACCACACAGGGCGGCAGGGCTTTTCCTTCATTATCGGTCACGACCAGTCTCAACAAATAATCACCTGGGGTCAGCGTGGTGGTATCCCAAAAACCCAACTCTCCATCCTGGACAACCTTGCGCCCGGCCTGGATGGTTGACCAAAGATCACTGTTCAGCGGGGCAACCTCGTACTTGTAAAAACCAAAATTGGGAATATCCGCGGTACCCTCCAGCGTAATCTGCCCGCTGACCTCGGAAGCTGGCTGCGGGAAAGTCAACATGATCTGCCCCGGGATACAACCCATGGTTTCTGACATTCGCGAGGCGACAGGCGTCACCTCGCCTAAAGTCGCGATCATTTCGGGAGAGAGGGTATTGGTCGGAACCGTTAATAGATTGACCGTCGGTGTGGTCAGTATGGATCTGGCCGGCAGGCTCGGGGCCAGGAACGAGGTGAGCGCGACCTCGCCCAGTCCGATCAACAAGACAATGACCAGCAGGGCGACAGCCTGGTTTGTCCGCCGCTGGGCCATCTCGCGCTCAAGCCCAAAGACCGCAGCGCGGCCTTCACGCCAGGAGCGCAGCAGGCGACGGATGACAAACAAGGCTCCGACTGCCAGGAGCAGATAAATCAGCGGCGCGTAGAGGATAGAAAAACGAAGGATCGCTTCCATGCTGCCCCGTTTAGAGATGGCGCAGCACGCCGCGGAGGATCGTTTCGAGTTTCGGGGTAAGCACCCGCCCGGCTTCGAGCACCTCTTCGTGGGAGGTGGCCGTGTTGCCGTCCAGGTTGGCTTTATTGCTTATACCTGAAAAGCCCAGCACGCGTGTCCCACTATGACGCGCGACGGTCACTTCAGGCACAGTGGACATCCCGACCGCATCTGCACCCGCAAGGCGTAGAAAACGCAAATCGGCGGGTGTCTCGAAGGATGGCCCACTCAGGCCAACGTAAATGCCGGTGTGCAGTTGGATGCTGTTTTCCGCCGCGGCCCGGCGCGCCAGGGCAGATAGTTCGCGGTCATAGGCCTGGCTCATATCCGGGAAGCGCGGCCCTAATTCATCCAGGTTAGGGCCGATCAATGGATTCAAACCGGCCATGCCCGTCAGGTTGAGATGATCGCTGATCAGCATCACGTCCCCAGGCAGATAGTCCGGGTTGATCGCCCCGGCCGCATTGGTCACGATTAGAATCTCGATCCCCAGGCGTCCCATCACACGCACCGGCATTGTAACCTGCGCCATGCTATAACCCTCATAAAAGTGGAGCCGGCCCTGCATCACCAGCAGCGGCTGCCCTTCCAATTCCCCGCTGACCAGGCGGCCAGTGTGGCCAACCACCGTCGAAACCGGCCAATCGGGCAGTTCCTGATAAGGGATGATCGTAGCGGCCTGAACTGTATCGGCCAACCCTCCCAATCCCGTTCCCAAAATAATTCCAATGCGCGGCTTCTGTCTCACTCGTGAGCGGATTATTTCCGCCAGATGATCAATTTGTCCCAGCGATACCTGCATTTCATCTCTCCAATAAATTTTGACTATGTGAATTATATCTCAACTCGTTACCACGTAACGCGGAATTCATTCCGCAACCAAATGGCGATATCGCGAAGCATATCGCGCTACCGAGTAGGTGCTGCGCACAAAATCTTCGCGGTTCCAAAAGATTTCCGCGCTTAATGCAACACATGGCGAAACACGGCGACAGTTCTCTCCACACCCGCATCGTCTATCCAATAGTGCGTCACCAGGCGGAAACGCCGCTGGCTGATGGCGCGGACGCGCACCCCGAAAGCATTCATTTTCTCCTCGACTTGTTCGGCGCTGAGCGAAACATCCTCGGCCAGCGACGGAAAGACCATGTTCGTCGCCGGCGACCCCGCATCCACCACCAGACCCTTTACCTGTTTCAGACCCTCGGCCAATTTCTTCGCCCGGGCGTGATCCTCCGCCAGCCGTTCGATCATCGTTTCCAACGCGACAATGCCGGCTGCCGCCAGAATCCCGGCCTGGCGCATCCCGCCGCCCAATTGCTTGCGGATGCGGTGCGCTTTGGCGATAAATTCCTTCGAGCCGCACAACAGCGAACCGACCGGCGCGCACAATCCCTTGCTCAGGCAAAACGTGACCGAGTCGACCGGCGCGGCGAGTTCTTTCGCAGCTATCCCCTGCGCCACAGCGGCGTTGAATATGCGCGCTCCGTCCAGGTGGACGACCAGGCTATTTTCATGGGCAAAATCGCTGACCGCGCGCTTATATTCAACCGTTTGATAAGTCCCGCCGCAGCGGTTGTGCGTGTTTTCCAACGCGATCAAGCGCGTGACGGGATGGTGCGCGTCATCGGGACGAATGGCCGCTTCAATATCGTCAATCGCCAGCGAACCATCCGGCTGATTGGGCAACTGGCACGAATGTACGCCGCCCAGGGCGGAGATCCCACCGGCTTCATACAAAAAGGTGTGCGCCTGGTCTCCAAGAATCGCCTCGTCGCCGCGGCCACAGTGCGCAAGAATGGCAACCAGGTTGCCCATCGTCCCCGAGGCGACGAACAGCCCGGCTTCCTGACCCATCATCGTGGCAGCCATCTCCTGCAGGCGGTTGACGGTCGGGTCTTCGCCGTAAACGTCATCCCCCACTTGTGCTTTTGCCATTGCCTCGCGCATGGCAGGCGTGGGGTGGGTGACGGTATCAGAGCGTAAGTCAATGAATTCCATGTTGACTCCTGAAAATTACGAGAAATGAGTAACGAGTAACGAGAAACAGGTTTCCGGCGCAATCATTACTCATTACTCGTTTCTCATAACCCATTTCTCAACAACCTCAAAACCCCCTCTAACCCCTCCGGCAGCGGCGCTTCGAAAGTGCGCGGTTGTTCCTCGTTTGGGAGCACAATCTTCAATCGCTGCGCATGCAAAAAATGTCTCTCGATTTCCAACGTTGGCTTCTTTCGACCATAAACCTTATCCCCAACGATGGGGCATCCCAAAAATGCCACGTGTAAACGGATCTGGTGCGTCCGCCCGGTGAGCGGATGGACTTCCAGCAGCGTGTGCGCCTTGAAGCTTTCCAACGTGCGATACTCGCTGACCGCCTCCCGCCCTTTACCCGGCGGCATGACAGACATCTTCTTTCGATGCGCGGGGTCACGGCCAATGGCTGCTTCGACGCGGCCGGCCGGCGTCGGCGGTGCGCCATCCACCAATGCCAGGTAAATTTTCTCCACCTCGCGCAAGCGGAATTGATCCTGCAGCCAGCGGTGCGCCCGTTCGTTCTTCGCCAGCAGGATCAAGCCCGAGGTATCTTTATCCAGCCGGTGGACCACACCCGGACGTTCCTCGCCGCCGATCCCCTCGATATCCGGCGCGTGAGCTAACACGGCCTGAACGAGCGTCCCGCTATCATGCCCGGGCGAGGGATGGACGACCATGCCGGCCGGTTTATCAATTACGATCAAATCCTCGTTCTCGAAGAGGATATCGAGCGGGAGATGCTCCCCGACCAGTCTGCTCGGCTGGGGCGGCGGGATGCGCAACTCGATCCGCGCGCCCGCTTCCAGGATGCGGCTGGCCTTCGTCACGAGCGCCCCGTCCAAAGTCACAAAACCGTCCTTTATCAAACCTTGCAGTCGCGAACGCGAAAACTCCGGCAGGCGGGCGGTGAGGAAGATGTCCAGCCGTTCGCCTTTATCGTCGCCCGGCAGGCTGCCATTCTCTTCTTCGTAATGGAAGGAAATGACCCGATCACTCACCCTGAGCCTCATCCACAGCCAGAGATGGTTCCGCCTCTAAGCCGGCCTCCGAGACGAACGCAGCCGCAGCGTGAGCCTGCTCCGAGCGGCCTTTGAGCCACACCCCGAGCAACAGCACCCCCACGCCGATGGTGATGCTGCTATCAGCCACGTTGAAGACCGGGAAAGTTCCGATGGAGATGAAATCAGTCACCCGCCAGTTCATCGTCAGGCGGTCAATCAAATTGCCGGTCGCGCCGCCCAATTGCAACCCCAGCGCCAGACGCAGCATCCAATCCCGCGGCGGAATGTGCGGAAAATAATACAGGATCAACCCAGCGACGAGCAACGCCAGGATCGCAAAAACCATCCCGCCATCCTGGAACAAGCCGAAGGCCGCGCCGGAGTTATACCAATGGACAATGCGGGCATACGGTCGCAGCCAATCCAGAGGCATCCAGATTCCCCCGATGGGCAGGTTAGTTCGAACCAGCGCCTTCGTCCATTGGTCGAGGATAATGATGCTGCCCGCCATCCCCAACAAAAGTCCATAATCACGTAAATACTTCATCCATTTCTCCATGTTTCGAGGTTTCGGTTTAGTTTATTATACCCTGAGCGCTATGCATATAATGTTGCCAGAGGGGATGCCGTTTCGTCCCCGTAGTCCGGCATTTGCCATCCCATCGCCTGCGCTGCCTTCCGAAGGCATCTTCGCAAATATCTACCGCAAGCTGGCCGAAACCAGTAAACAGATCCTCTCGCTGCACATTTCCTCCGGCCTGAGCGAGACATTCAACACAGCGCGCATGGGCGGAGAGCAGGTCAAAGAAGCCGAAGTCACCGTGGTGGACACGATGACCCTCTCCGGCGGCGAGCGTTTCCAGGTGCTGGCGGCTGCCTGGGCTGCCAGAGCTGGGCCGGGCATCGTCGGCGCGGCGGTGCTGCCGATGAATTTGGTGGAAGATTTGATGTAGAAGACCCCCACCCTTGCCCTCCCCCGTTTCACGGGGGAGGGTATTTTTATTTCAGATAGTAGCGCATGATTGGCCGCGTCTCCGAACGGCGCGCCACCCCGACAAATCCGGCCTGACGGAAGGCAGAGGCCATTCCCGTGTAAATAAAGACCGGCGAGGTCTTTTGCCCTGGGCGTGGTTCGACCGGGTAACCCTCCACGATTTTGCCGCCCTGCTCTTTAACGTAATCCACGACGGCGCGCAACAAGGCGACGGTCAACCCCTGGCGGCGGTAACGCCTATCCACGAAGAAGCAGGTCACCGACCAGACCGGAGTCTCGTCCAGCGGCGCGAGGATGCGCGAGCGCGCCAGAACGGGGTAGGCTTCACGCGGTTCGACCGCGCACCAGCCGGCCGGCACGTCATCCACGTAGGCGAGCAGGCCCGGGGTCCGGCCAGAAGCGAGGCTGGCTTTCTAGGCGAGGCGGTTGCCTTCACCCTGTCCGGCGTTGAATTCCTTGCGCGGCAGTTTCCAGTACATGCACCAGCAACCCGCGCAGGCGCCGCGCGGGCCGAAGAGGCGCTCGAAATCGTCCCAATGTTCTATCGTGAGAGGGTGAAATTCGAAAAAGGTGACTGTCACCTGTTTTCCCGGTTTGTTGAGATGTTATGCTCTTATACGTAATCCATGACCGGCAGAGTAGTATAACGGTCGGGTTTTTCCTTGTTTTGGTAAATGGCTTTGAAGCGTTGCTCTACCTTCAACAGCGCGGGGCCGTGATAATAAACCATCCCACAATTCAGGCAAACATCGGCGGGCATATCCGGGACAAAGAGATTGTTCTCGTCCCGATTGTAAATGTAGCGAACACGACGTTCCTCGAACCGTTCACCACCGCAATAATAGCAGTTTTGATTTTCGTGATCTTTCATTTCGCACCTGTTCTTGTCCATGGGTCAACAAACCTGGGTGGACCGGGGATATACACGGTAACGATAATCACATGACCTGCCCGTAATCCGCAAACAGTATGGACTGGCAAATCTCTGGAAAAACCCACAATCAGGCAGCTTTCACCGCGGCCCGTGTCCGAGTACTGTTCGATGATTTCGCCTTTCACAATGGCCTCAACAACCTGGGCAATGTCCAGATTTTCTGCTTCAGCCTCCATTTCGGCATGTAAACTGAAACGGAAACGCCCGGCGCGGATCTTTACTTTTATATCGTTTATGTCCATATTGCGCCTAATAGAAGCAGGTCGAACTTGATGCGTGACAATGTATTAATTGTACTCTAAGTCATATATAACGCGCGACCCACGCTACACAGATTCAGTAAATTCACCATTGCTCGGTGAGGGATCCCTGTCCCCGCCGGGCTGGGTTTCCATGCTACTCACTCAATCGCAACTGCCAAGATCGTGTCATGCAGAATACGCCTTCAGAAGCCCAATCTTCATCTTCTCAGCCTCAAATTCGTCTTCAACCGCTACCGCTCCTGCCGGCGGGGCAGCGAAAGCCAACTCGACCGTCAGCGTCTCGGTGGTGATGTAATCCTGGTTGGCTGTAATCGCTTTCGTCAGGCCGGGGGTGGTGACAACGAATAACTTTATGCGATCGGCTACATCCAGATCGGCGCTCTTGCGCAAATCCTGCACGCGGCGGACAAACTCGCGCGCCAGGCCCTCCTCGATCAACTCCGGCGTCAGCTCGGTGACCAGCGCGGCCAGGTACGCGCCGTCATTCGCCACGGCAAAACCAGCCTTGGCGTCCGCGTGGATTTCGACCTCTTCGCCAAGAATATCGAAGGTTTCGCCCGCCGCCTTGACCGTGAGCGGCTGACCGGTAAGCAAAGTGCTCGCAACCGATTCGGCGTCCATCTTCAATATCGCTTCGCGGATGGCCGGGAATTTGTTGCCATATTTCTGGCCGAGCTGCTTCGGCAGCGGCTTGACGGCGTAAGTCACCGCATCCGTGCTGGCATTCAACAGGCGGACTTTCTTGACGTTGAGTTCGTCAGAGATCAAATTGGCATAGGCTTCGACGGCGTGACGCTCGTCCGCATTTCCGACCGAAAATGCAGCCTCGGCCAGCGGTTGGCGGACTTTCCGATTGGCTTTCTGGCGGGCAGAATGTCCCAACGAGACCATTTTCATCACCAGCGCCATGTCATGATTGAGCGATTCAGCGATTCGAGCCTCGTCAGCCAGGGGCCACTCGGCTAGATGGACAGACTCGGGCGCGGACGGGTCAACCGATCGCACCAGGTTCTGGTAGAGTTCTTCGGCCAGGAAGGGCATGGCCGGGGCGAGCAATTTCGCCAGCGTGATCAATGCCGTGTAGAGCGTGCTGTAGGCGGCCTGCTTGTCGGTGTCCGATTCAGACTTCCAGAAGCGGCGGCGGGAGCGGCGCAGGTACCAGGTCGAGAGATGCTCGACAAAAACCTCAATGGGACGGGTTGCACCGGGAACGTCATACGTTTCGTAGGCTAGGGTCACCTCGTTGACGAGAGTGTTAAGTTCCGAGAGCAGCCAGCGGTCGAGAGATGAGACAGTGGACAATGGACCGTTGACCGTCCACTGTCCTCCGTCCACCGTCGGTTTCCATTCATCCAGGTTGGCATACAGGACGAAGAACGAGTACACGTTCCACAGCGTAAGCGTGAAGTTGCGCACCACCTCGCCAACCAGATCGCCAGAGAAGCGGCGCTCGTTGCCGGGCGGTGTGGCCGTATAAAGATACCAGCGCAAGGCATCCGCGCCGTGAACCCGAAGCACATCCCACGGCTCGACGATGTTGCCCAGTGATTTGGACATTTTCCGCCCTTCGCTATCCTGGATATGGCCCAGGCAGATGACGTTTCGATAAGCCACACTGTCGAACAACAAGGTGCTGATGGCGTGCAGCGAGTAGAACCAGCCGCGCGTTTGATCTACGGCTTCGCAGATGTAATCGGCGGGGAACTGCTCATTGAATTTATCCTCGTTCTCGAACGGATAGTGCCACTGCGCGACCGGCATCGAACCTGAGTCGAACCAGCAGTCAATCAGTTCGGGGACGCGCTGCATCCGGCCGCTACACTTCGGGCAGTTCCAATGGACATTATCCACGTATGGGCGGTGCAGTTCGAGGCCTTGCCCTGAGCCTGTCGAAGGGCCGGAGAGGTCGCGGCCCGCCTTTTCGGAGAGTTCACACCGCGAGCCGACCGCCTCCTGATGCTTGCAATCCGCGCACTCCCAAACCGGCAGCGGCGTACCCCAGTAACGCTCGCGGCCCAGCGCCCAGTCCACGTTGTTTTCCAGCCAGTTGCCGAAACGGCCAGTCTTGATATGCTCCGGCACCCAATTGATCGTTTGATTGAGCGCCACCAGCCTGTCCTTGAATTGACTGGTGCGGATGTACCACGTACCGCGCGCGTAATACAACAGCGGGGTATGGCAGCGCCAGCAGAAGGGATAGGTGTGCGTATACAACTCGGACTTGAGCAACAGGCCGCGCGCTTGCAGATCCTGGATAATGAGCGGATCGGCATCCTTGACCCACATGCCGCGCCAGGGTGTGACCTCGGGCAGGAACGCGCCATCCGGCGCGACGGTCATCAGCACCGGCAAATTGAACTCCATCGCCGCAGCCATATCCTCCGCGCCGAAAGCCGGCGCCATGTGCACCAAGCCAGTTCCGTCTTCGGTGGTGACGAAATCGCCCAACACCACGTAATGCGCCGGTTTGTCGGGCGGCATGAAGGTGAACAGCGGCTGGTAACGCTTGCCCTTGAGTTTTTTCCCCTTGAACGAATCCACGATCTTGACCTCTTCGCCGGGGAAAACCTTCTCGAGCAATAGCTTCGCCAGGATGAGACGCTCGCTGCCGCCCTCGGCTAGATTCCGCTCGATGGTCACGTATTCGACATCCGGGTGGGCGGCGACAGCCACGTTGCCGGGCAGCGTCCAGGGTGTGGTCGTCCAGATCAGCAGCGAGGCGCCGGGCGTCTCGACCAGCGGCAGGCGGACGAAGACCGAGGGGTCGGTGGCGTCTTCGTAGCCGAGGGCCACCTCGTGATCCGAGAGCGGCGTGCCGCAGCGCGGGCAGTAAGGCACAACTTTGTAACCCTGGTAGAGCAGGCCCTTGTCCCAGAAGTTTTTCAAGATCCACCAGACCGACTCGATGTAGTCGTTGGTGTAAGTGACGTAGGCATCCTCCAGGTCCACCCAGAAGGCAATGCGGTCGGTCAGTTTCTCCCAATCCTGGATGTAGGCAAAGACCGATTTTTTGCAGAGTTCGTTAAATTTGTCAATGCCGTAGGCTTCGATTTGCCCTTTGCCGGTGAAGCCGAGCTGCTTCTCGACCTCGATCTCGACCGGCAGGCCGTGCGTATCCCAGCCGCCGCGGCGTGAGACGTGGTAGCCGCGCATGATCTTGTAGCGCGGGAACATATCCTTGAAGGCGCGCGCCAGCACGTGATGAACACCGGGCTTGCCGTTCGCGGTGGGCGGCCCTTCGTAGAAGATGTACTCCGGCCCACCTTCGCGCTGCTCGACTGTCTTCTTGAAGATCTCGGCCGATTTCCAGAATCTAAGGACTGCCTCTTCCATCGAGGTTACATCTAACTTTGAAGAAACTGGTTTGAACATCTTAGTCTCCAGTCTGATAGTCATATAGTCACATGGTCATTAGCCGAATGGTTTGATCGTCAAAAGAAAAACGCTCATCCCATACAGGGACGAGCGTGATGGCTCGTGGTACCACTCTGCTTCCTGTCAAACGACAGGCACTCAGTCGAGTACGACCCAAAGGTTTATACTCGCATCCGTATAACGGTGGATGACTTCGGCTCTTCTACCCTGTAGGACAAAATTAATTTTGTCTTACATTTCAAATCGCGGCTCCGGAAGGATTTTCAGCCCATTCGACCGTCCTGGCTCGCACCATCCCCAGGCTCGCTGTCAACCTTCGCAGGCTTACTCGTTTCCATCATTGCCTTTTCAGGGATTAGATTATGGTAACCGATTGCGCTACCATTACGGCAAATTATGCCACAAATCGGCCCGCTGGTCAACACGATTTTTCAAAGTAGGGCATAATTGAGCCTATTCACATCACTCCCAAGGATGACCTCTATGAACATGTCCCTTCAAATTGGCGATATGCAGTTCTCCCTCACCGCCGATAAAGCCCGCCCGGTCAGTGGTGGAATGATCCTCTCCGGCGCAAACGTGAGCCTCCAGCTTCCCTTCCAGCCCAAGCGCTACTACCGCCACGGCTGGCAATCCTGGAGTCCGACCGGCTGGATCGAGGCGGATCGGCCCCTCGCATCGCTGCATCCGGCCATCCTGCACCCCCAGCAAATGGATCCCATGTATGCGCTCGAAGAAAAGCCCAATGGCGCGTGGCTGGGCGCGGTCGAAGCCCCGGATGGCAACGTTATCCTGCTCGGCGCGCTCGGCCTCGAAAGCCGCGTGCGGCTCGAGGGGCAGAGTCTTGCTGGATGGTACGAGGTTGGACGAAATTCAATTTCGTCCTACGATTGGTTCCTCGCCAACGGCGCGGAGCAAATCGTTTTCGCCCAATACGCCACCCTGCTCGGTGAACGTCTCGGCGAAAAGGGCGCCGCAAAACAACTCCGCGTCTGGTGCTCGTGGTACAGCCTGTACACCAACATCCGCGAGGAACAATTGCTCCACGTCTTGAACGATCTGGGTGATCTGCCCTTCGACGTTTTCCAGATTGACGATGGCTGGCAGAAAGCAATTGGGGACTGGGAGGCCAATGAGAAGTTCCCCTCCGGGATGGAGTACCTCGCCGCGCGCATCCACGCCACCGGCCGGACCCCGGGCCTGTGGCTGGCGCCTCTGCTCGTCGTCCCCTCTTCGAGCATATTCCGCCAACACCCCGACTGGCTGCTGCACGACGAGAAAGGCGGACTGGTCAGCGCGGGCTTCAACTGGAATGAACCGCTCTATGCCCTGGATACCACCCATCCTGCCGCCCTCGACTGGTTGGCTGCATTGATGAAGAAAGTCCGCGCCTGGGGCTATGATTATCTCAAATTGGATTTCCTCTACGCCGGCGCCCTGCCCGGGAAACGCCATAAAGACATGCCACGCGAAGCAGCCTACCGTCACGGGTTGAAAGTCATGCGTGAAGTCATGGGTGAGGCTTACTTCCTGACCTGCGGCGCGCCGATCCTCCCCTCCTTGGGCCTGTGCGACGGGATGCGCATTGGCCCGGATGTGGCCGCTTATTGGGACAGCAACCGCGACAGCCGCCTGCTGAACAACCTGGCCGCGCCAGGCGTGCGCAACGCCCTGCGCACCACGCTCCATCGTCTGTGGCTCATGCCGCTCGTCCACGCCGACCCAGACGTGGTCTACTTCCGCACGCGGCAGAATAAACTATCCCCCGAACAAATGCAACTGCTCCAAGATTTGGCAGCCATCACCGGCTTCAAGGCCACTTCCGACCTGCCCGCCTGGCTGACCCCCGCCGAGCGCGCCGCGCTGGCAGGTTTTCTGAAAGCCGAGCCGCCCATCCAGCAGACTGGCCGCTACACCTTCGAGATCGGCGGCCGGCGCGTGGACTTCACTCCCGCCATGCCGCTGCCGCAGCCGCTCGATGCGCTGGAGAAAATCCACAGCGCGCTGCTGTGCTGGCTGGCGAATCGGCCGCGTGTGATCAAGGCATTTGACCGGTTTTCCCGCTGGATGCTGGCGCGCTCGTTGCAAGATATTGCCGGATAATTGCTCCCAGTATTTCAGCTCATATATCCTGACAAATTGTCAATGGCATTGACAATTTGTCAGGAATTTGGTATGCTTCCATACATGATAATCCAGCGCGCCATCGCCCAACACATCCTTTCCGCCACCCAAACGTATCCCTTCGTTGGCCTGGTTGGCCCGCGCCAATCGGGAAAGACGACGCTGGCGAAAGCGTTGTTTCCCGATTACACCTACGTTTCCCTCGAAAACCTCGATCAAAGAACGTATGCTCAACAAGATCCACGCGGATTCCTCGCGGCCTACCCGAACCGCTGCATCTTCGATGAAATCCAAAAAGTCCCTGAGCTATTTTCCTACCTTCAAGAGATAGGCGATCAAGGGGAAATGGGACGTTATATCCTCACCGGCTCGCAAAACTTTCTACTTCACCGGCATATTTCGCAATCACTATCCGGGCGTATCGCCCTGTTCACGATCTATCCGTTCTCCATGAACGAATTATCCAGCGCATCATTGGCTTTCGAGCAACCGGAAGAATACATGTTTACAGGCATGTACCCTCCCATCTATGACCGCTCCATTGCTCCAACGAACTGGTATCCAAACTACATTCAAACCTACATTGAGCGGGACATACGCGACCTTATGCAGATTACCCAACTGCCAACGTTCCAGGTGTTCGTAAAATTATGCGCGGGACGGATCGGCCAGATTCTAAACCTATCTGCGCTGGCGCGGGATTGCGGGATCACCCATAACACTGCCCGCGCCTGGCTCTCGCTGTTGGAAACGAGTTATATTGTTTTTCTCCTGCGCCCGTATTATCGAAATTTCAACAAACGACTCGTCAAAATGCCCAAGTTGTATTTTTACGATACCGGGCTGGCCTCCTCGCTGTTGGGCATTCAATCGGTGGAACAAATGAATTCCCATTACCTGCGCGGGGAATTATTCGAAAATTTCACGCTGACAGAGTACCTGAAGCATAAAGCCAATACGCAATCCAATATTGACTACTTCTTTTGGAGAGACCAAGCAGGACACGAGATTGATCTTCTCGCGGAATCGGGTCCGGTCATTTACGCAGTAGAAATGAAATCGGGAAAAACCATATCCGCTGACTACACAAAGAACCTTGTCTATTTTCGATCCATCTATACGGACGAACAGAAGGAACTGAAACCGCTGGTCATCTACGCGGGAACGCTCACTCAGACAAGATCCGGCATACCCATACAGAGTTGGCAAGAGCTGCCGTCGCTTCTGTAAACAGCGCTTTATCGAAAGAAAAATGGATGACTAAAACCATCACCCTTCTCCTTCCTACCGGCTTGAAACCTTATTTTCAAGAATACGACCCTGCCCAACTGGATACCCTGCGAGATGCGACCCTGGTCATCCAACGCGCTCTGGAATTTGGCACATGGGAGGAAGTGCGTTGGCTGTTCGAAACATACGGTGCAAAACGCATCCGCCTGTTCTTGCAGCAGCATGGGGAACGCAGTCTGCGCCCGGTCACATTTTCATACTGGCGCAAACTGATGGGAGTGCGCAAATGGCAAAAATCACCGCTGCCAACCCCCAAAGGCGAATTATGGAAACACTGATACTCCAGCAACCTCATTGGGAAGCCCTGACACCCGAAACCCAGCAGGCTTTCCATCTCGTTGAAAAACTTGCGTTTTCGAAGCGCTTTTATCTAGCCGGAGGCACCGGCCTGGCGCTCCATCTGGGACATCGCTTTTCGGTTGATCTGGATTTCTTCTGCGAACAGACCGATGCAGTAAACCCAGCGGAACGCGCCACGTTGAGGGAAGCCCTAAACGACCCTACTTTATCCATTACCTTCGACAAAGATTCTACATTTGTGGCAAACTGGCACGGAGTGGGTATCAGTTTCTTCCGCCTGGATTTATATCCTTTAGCGACCCCCTCTCTGCTCTTAGGCAATGTCTTTGTTGCCAGTATCGAGGAAATAGGGGCAATGAAACTTGCCGCGATCATTGACCGCGGGACGCGCAAGGATATGGTGGACTTGTATTACATCCTTCAGAAAGTTCCTTTGGAGAAGCTGTTTCAAGTGGCCGCGGTAAAATATGCGCGGGTACGCACCTTTGCCATCAGCGCAGCGCGCGGGCTGGCCTATTTCGATGACGTAGAAGCCTTTCCGATGCCCCGCATGTTGGACAAGACACCATGGTCGAATATGAAACGATTCCTGGAAAAGGCAGCAATGGAGGCAGGAAGAAAGCACATCCAGGATTTATGGGATTGAATCTGCTCGATAACCTACCTGAACTTTCCTCCGGTAATGATTGGCACCAAGAGCGTGTAGAGCGGCAGGGTGACCGCCCCCAGGGAGGGATGATACCAGTCGAAGGTGGTGAATGGCCCCCCCATGGCAAACATCCACACCGCCAGCGAAAGCGTGGACAGGAACAGGTGGCCCAGGTTCTTTACCCGCATCACCCGCCATAGCCAGATGGGGGTCAGCGCCAACAGCACGCCGGAGAGGATCCACAAGCCATCCTCCAATCGTTTGGGATTGCTGGAAAACGTGCTGTGCAAGACACCCTCGATGGAAATGAAAACCATGACAATCTCTGAGGGGATGTACTTCAGCAAGCGGGACAGGTAAGTATCATTGGGATTGACTTCGCGTGACATTCTGGCCTCCTTTCCAAATTCAATAGTTCACGAAACGCTCTGGCGGATTGGCAAATCTGCCATGAACGTGTGGGATTTGGCAATCCAGCACAGCAAATTTCTTAAGCACTGAAACTCAGTAAATCGGTTCATTGGGAATCGCCGTGGTAGGCACCCAGAGTTGGGGGTGTGCGGGTGGCTACGCACCCTTCGGGTATGCTTCGCGACCGCCCGCACACCCCCACTCCCCAAGTTATTGAGATGATACAGTAAATCACACATCGGTAAGTGTACTACGATAACGTAAAAACTGTGATCTCCGGCCGGCAGTTGAAACGGATGGGGACATCGACCATCCCAACGCCGCGATTGGTGTACAGCAGCATCTCCCCGACGCGGTATAAGCCCGAGGGGTACTTGTGGGCGAGATACGGCGTGATAGGGGGGCCGATGAAGGGAAGCGCCACCTGCCCGCCGTGCGAGTGCCCCGAAATTTGCAGGTCGAAACGGCCGGTCGCGCCGCTCTCATCGGCAAAATCCGGCTCGTGGGCGAGCAGGATGGCCGCGCCATCTTCCGGCAACTGCGCGAGAACCTCCTCCAGCTTGTCGTGTTCCTCCCAAACGTCATCCACGCCGGCCAGGTGAAACAGATCGCCGCCGCGCCGCAGCGTGTGGACGGTATTGCTCAAATCAACTATGCCAACATCCGCGAACATAGCGCGCACGGCGCTGGCGTCGGTCCAGCAATCATGATTCCCAAGCACGCCAACCGTCAGGCAAGCTTTCACCAGCGAACGGAGCGCTTCGGCCAATTCGGCCAACTGCTGGGGATGATCCGAGCTCCAACGGTAGCCATGCAGGAAGTCGCCGGTAATGGCAACCACGTCCGGCTGCTGTTCAAGAACGCGCTCGATCACTTTCTGGAATCGCTCGGCGTTTATCCAACCACCAAAATGGATGTCGCTGATCTGCACGAGCCGCAAGCCGGCGAATGCGCTGTCCAAGCGCGGCAGCCTGAGGGATACCTGCGTGACATCCAGCCAGGCCGGTTCGACCCGTGTCATGTAACCAAAACCGCCCGCGCCAGCCGCCATGCCAGACAGCATGAAAATGCCGCTCAACTTGAGAAAATCGCGCCGGGAGAGGCAGGACTTATGGCTCTTCATCTGCAAGCATCCCGGCCAATTGCGCCAAATGACGCGCCGCGTTGCCCGTAAAGTGCAGCCTCAAGATGCGCCGTTTTCGGGCTGCCAGGGCTTCGTAGTCGCCCAGGGCCTGGGCGCGCTGCAAAGTACCGAAAGCCATGCCATGAACGGGGATTTTTACATCCTCTGCAGGTTCAGCCGTGATTTGCAGGAATAAGCCCGTATCTGGCCCGCCTTTGTGCAATTGACCGGTCGAGTGCAGGAAGCGCGGCCCGAAACCGACCGTCGTCGCGCAGCCAGTACGCTTACGAATGGCGAGGCGTAGTTCTTGCAAGATTTCGACCATATCCGGGTTGCGCGGCAGATAGGCATTGATGGCGACATAATCGCCTTTGCGGGCCTGGGATAGGAAATTCTTCAGGATTTCGGCCAGATCCGCCCCGGTCAACGCGCCGGGCGAGAAGGCGCGGACGCCGTCCACCTCCCAGGTAGGCTCCCCTTCGTCTAGTTTCCCGTTCTGGCGATAGGCGGCGATCTTATCCTCTGTCCGTTTTTTACTATCCTGTACATCGGGCTGGTCAAAGGAATTGACGCCCAAAATGTGACAGGCGACGGCAGTGGCATATTCCCAGCGATAGAACTCAGAGAATAGAGAATAGGGATCAGGGATCAGGAATTCGAGGGTTGGATGGCCTGCGGCGCGGAGTTGAGCGGTGAAAGAATCGCGTTCTCCACTTGAGCGCAGGTAGACGAACAAGCGATCCTCGCCGTAGCCGGCCGGATCGCCGGGCGGCTCGCCATCCACCGGCAGGATGCCCTTGCCCTGCTTGCCGCTGGATTCGGCGACCAACTGCTCCAGCCAGGCACCCAGGGGCGCGACGCCCTCATCGGCAATGAAGGTGAGCTTATCGCGGCCATCCAACGCAGCTTGAGCGAGGACAGCCCCCAGCACCAGGCCGGGATTGCGCGCCGCGGTGACATTTGCCGCGCACTGGCGCGCCATCCAGTCCGCACGCTCAAGCAGCCGTTCGAGGTCAATGCCCATCAGCGCCGCCGGGAGCAGGCCAAAGTGCGTCAGTGCAGAATAGCGTCCGCCGACGCTGGGATCGGCCAGGAAAGTAGCGCGAAAGCCGCGCTCTTTGGCCAGCGCTACCAAAGATGTTCCTGGATCGGTGATGGCGATAAATTGTCTGCCATTCTGTCCGCAGTGTTCCCAGAAGTAATCGAACAGCGCCCTGACCTCTGCCGTATCGCCGGATTTGCTGGAGAGGATATAAAGGGTCTTTTCGGGCGGGAAGGCGCGGGCGGCGGCGAGGATTTGGGCAGGGTCGGTAGAGTCGAGAATAGAGAATAGAGAACAGAGATCAGGAAAAACGAGCGAGAGGACTTCCGGGGCGAGCGAGGAACCGCCCATGCCGAGCAGCAAGGCGCCGGTAAAACCGTCCAAGCGGACCTGGTCAGCGAAGTCGCGCAGGTCACGGATCAAGGGGGGCGAGGTTTCGGGCAGTCCCAGCCAAGCCAGGCGCTTGCGTATTTCCGCCTGGCCTTGCGGATCGGTCGTCCACAGCGCGGCATCGCCATCCTGCAGGCGCTGGGGTACAGAATCAGCCTCGAGACGGGCAACCCGCCCTTTAACGGTATCCGGCAACGGTCCAAGTTGCGTGACGGCGGCCTGTCGCCGATCGTCAATCGTCTTGAGCAAATCTGTAAAAGCATCCGCAAAAGCCTTGACGCCTTCGTCTTCCAGTTCCTGCGTCACCTGCGCCATGGAAATGCCTGCCGCTTCCAGCTCGGCAATGACCTGGTGCGCGTCTTCCAGGCCGCGCATGAGCGTCACATCGGCCTTGCCGTGCGCGCGGAAGGCTTCGAGCGTTTGCGGCGGGACGGTGTTGACGGTGGCCGGGCCGATCAGCTCATCCACGTAAAGCGTGTCGGGATAGGCCGGGTTCTTGGTGCTGGTCGAAGCCCAGAGCGGACGCTGGAGACGGCAACCGGCCATTTGCAATTTGGCAAAGCGCGGAGCGCTGAAAACTTTGAGGAATTCCTCGTAGGCCAGTTTGCTGTTGGCGATAGCGACTTTGCCGCGCAACGGGGAACCTTCTGGCAGGAGGCCATCCACTTTGGTGTCGACGCGGGAGATAAAGAAGGAGGCGACTGAAGCAGGGACCTCACCCTTCGACAGGCTCAGGGCATCGCCCCCTGCCCCTTCGCGCATAGTCCCCGTAGGGGGAAGCACCCCTCTGGGGCTCCTGGTAGGATAGGGGTAAAGGAGGTAGTCTTCAAGGCCGCTCAGGTAAGCTTCCATCACCTCTTGATAACGCTGGATGGAGAAGATCAGCGTCACGTTGACGTTGATGCCCGCCGCAATCGCCTGGCGGATGGCCGGCAAGCCCTCTTTGGTCGCCGGTATCTTGATCATCAGGTTCGAGCGGGCGACCGTTTCCCACAGGTGTTTGGCCTGCTCCAGCGTCGCCAAGGTGTCATGCGCCAGGTAAGGGCTGACTTCCAAACTGACGTAGCCATCCGCGCCCTCGCTCTGGTTGTAGAGCGGCAGGAACAAGTCGGCCGCGGCGCGGATATCCTCAATCGCCAGTTGCCAAAAGATTTGCCCGGCATTCCAGCCAGACCAGGCTAACGGCAGGATCGCTGCATCGTAATCGTGCGATTTGGCGATGGCATTATGGAAGATAGACGGGTTGGAGGTCACGCCGCGTATATCCCCGCGCGCGATCATAGCGGCGAATTCGCCGTTCTCCAATTGACTACGTTGGATATTGTCCAGCCAGAGGGATTGGCCTAAAGAATGTAAGTGTTGGATGGGGTTCATGTTTACATGTTTACATGTTGAAAGGTTGGAAGGTTGGGAGTTTGGGAGGTTGGGAGGTTGGGAGGTTGGCAAGTTGGAAAGTTGGAAAGTTGGAAAGTTGGCAAGTTGGAAGGTTAGGTTTCGTAATCAGCGGAGTCTTCGCGAATATGGCGGGGTTGCGGATGGCTCTCGAGGTAGGCGATGAAACGCGAGATTTGACGAGAGGCCTTTTCTGCCAATCGAAAAGCCTCCGTGAATTGCTCCTGGTTTATATAACTGAGATCCTGCGAAACGTACAGTTGTGAACGCACCTCACCACCAGATGCTTTCGCAATCCCCAAGTAGCGAATAAATTGCTGTTGTGTCTGGCTTTCAAAGCCTTCGGCAATGTTGCTCATCACAGACACTGCCGCCCGGCGAATTTGGTCTTTCAACCCAAAGTCGCGCACAAAGGCGCCTTGTTCCGTCAGCGAGTAAATCAATCTGGTCAATTCCCGCGCGGTTTGCCAAGCCTCTATTTCTTCGAAACGGGTAATGGTCGGCATATCTTCTCCTTTCTTGGGTTGACAGGTTTACGGGTTTGCAGGTTTGCAGGTTTGCAGGTTTACAGGTTTGCAAGTTTGCAGGTTTGCAAGTTTGCAGGTTTGCAGGTTGAGCAAGTTCTAACAGGTAAACTTGCTAACCTTCCAACTTGTCAACTTGTTAACTTGTTAACCTTCCAACTTGTTAACTTGTTAACCTTCCAACTTTCTAACTTTTGCAACACGGCGGGCGTGGCGTTCCTGACCCGGGTCCTGCCCCGTGAACCGCGCCGCGAGAAAAGCCGCGACAATCTCCTTGGCCAGTTCCGGGCCGAGGATGCGCGCCCCTAAGCAAAGGACGTTCATGGCGTCATGCTCGACGCCCTGGTGCGCGGAATAAGTATCGTGACAAAGACAGGCGTAGATACCCTTCAGCTTGTTGGCGGCGATGTTCGCGCCGACCCCCGACCCGCAGAGTAAAATCCCGCGCGCGGCCTCACCCCTTTGGATCGCCCGCCCCAGTTTTTCAGCGTAATCCGGGTAATCGTCGGGCGTCACGTTGAACGCGCCCAGGTCGAGCGGCTCATATCCGGCAGTTCGCACGGCTTCGAGGATGGTTTCCTTTAGCGGGAAGCCGGCGTGGTCACATGCGATGGCGATGTTCATAGTTCAAGCTGCGATTGGCAAGTGTAAATCAATCTCCCCCACGCGGGGCAACTCCAGGTGGATGTTCGAAAAATCTGTCCCAGCGAAAGCTTTGCTGACGAACAGTACTTCAATTCCGCGAACGTTCTCTTCGGAATCCAAGTCAACCATTACCCGGCTGGATGCGCGAACGGTCTTGTCCACCGGTTTCTCAGAAAAGTAGATATACATAGCATCTACTTCCGAATCGTATGTAATACGCATAGCGTCTCCTCACATCACCATCACAGTAATCACGCGCTGGATATCGTCTATTTCGATATAGACAATCTCGACAGTTCGCTGTCCTAATACCTTCGAAACGATGATCTCACCGTCCTCGCCGTAACGTAATCCGTCAGGCCCCGCAAGCACAAGGTACACCTCTTCAGCCTGTACTTTACGCTCCTTCATACGTTGCAGGGCATGTTCGCTGAACCGGATCTGCATTGCACTCTCAATCGCTTGTGTTGATTATAGCATGGCAACAGGCAATCACATTCTCCACCGTAAAGCCAAGCTGCTCGAAGATCACCTTGGCAGGCGCGGAGGCGCCGAAGCGTTCGATGGAGATGACCGCGCCTTCCGTGCCGGTATATTTTTCCCAGCCCTGGGCGACCCCCGCCTCGACGGCCAACCGTGCCCGAATGCGGCGCGGGAAAACGGACTCACGATAGGCGGCATCCTGTTTCTCGAACAGTTCCCAGCTCGGAAATGAAACCACGCGCACATTGAGACCTTCGGCGGCCAGGCGCAGAGCGGCATCATAAACCAGGCTGACTTCCGAGCCGGAGGCGATCAAAATCAATTCGGGTTCTTCGTCGCCAATGTCAGCCAGGATGTAAGCGCCGCGTTTCACATTCGTTGGAACGTTATAACGTTCGAACGTTGGAACGTTCTGTCGTGAAAGAATGAGGGCTGTGGGACCATCTCTGCGAGCAATGGCGATTTTCCAGGCCGCGACGGTTTCATTGGCATCGCAGGGACGGATGACGACCAGGTTCGGGATCGCCCGCAGCGCAGCCAGATGTTCGACCGGCTGGTGAGTCGGCCCGTCTTCGCCAACGCCGATGCTGTCATGGGTAAAGACCCAGATGGAGGGGATGTGCGAGAGCGCTGAGAGACGGATTGCGCCGCGCATGTAATCTGAGAAGACCAGGAAGGTCGCGCCGTAAGGGATGATGCCGCCGTGCAGCGCCATGCCGTTGACGATCGCGCCCATGCCGTGCTCGCGCACGCCGAAGTGGAAGTTGCGTCCCTGCGGGGTCGTGGACTGGAAGGGCGGGTAGCCTTCCAGCCAGGTGTTGTTGGAGGGCGCTAAATCCGCCGAGCCGCCGATCAGTTCAGGGATTTTGGAGGCCAGGGCGTTGAGTATCTTGCCGGAGGCGGCGCGGGTGGCCAAGCCCTTGGCGTCGGCGGGGAAGACAGGTAAGTTTTCTTCCCAACCTGAGGGGAGTTCGCCCCGGAATCGGCGTTCAAACTCGTCAGCCTTATCCGGGTGGGCAGCGCGGTAAGCCGCGAAGCGTTCATTCCATTCGGCCTCGGCCTGCGCGCCGCGCTCCAGCGCTTCGCGGAAGTGCGCCAGCACATCCTCGGGAACGTAAAAGCGCGGCTCAAGCGGCCAGCCGAGTTTCTTCTTCGCGCCGTTCAGTTCCTCGTCGCCGGGCGGCTCGCCGTGCGCCTTGGCCGTACCCTGCCGGGTCGGGAGGCCATAGCCAATCTGCGTGCTGCACAGGATGAGCGAGGGACGCGGGTCTTGTTTGGCGGCGCGGATGGCGGCGTCAATGGCCTCCACATCGTTGCCGTCCGGCACAACCTGCGTGTGCCAGCCGTAGGCGGCGAAACGGGCGGCGCGGTCTTCGGTAAAGGCCAGGTCGGTCGAGCCGTCAATCGAGATGTGATTGTCGTCGTAAAGGTAGATCAGCTTGCCCAGGCGCAGGTGACCGGCCAGCGAGGCGGCTTCGGAGGCCACGCCCTCCATCAGGTCGCCGTCGGTGACGATGGCGTAGACGTAATGGTTGATTATTTGGGTGGTTGGAAGGTTGGCAGGTTGGAAGGTTGGAAGGTTGGAAGGTTGGAAGGTTGGCAGGTTGGGTGGTTGAAAGGTTGGAAGGTTGGCAGGTTGGAGGGTTGGAGGGTTGGCAGGTTGGCAGGTTGGAAGGTTGAATTCGGCGGCAAGGTGGGCTTCGGCGATGGCCATGCCGACGCCGTTGGCGAAGCCCTGGCCGAGCGGGCCGGTGGTGGTCTCCACGCCGGGGGTCAGGCCGACTTCGGGGTGGCCGGGCGTGAGGCTGCCCCACTGGCGGAAACGCTTGAGCTCATCGAGCGGGAGGTCGTAGCCGGTCAGGTGGAGCAGGGAGTAGAGCAGCGCGGAGCCGTGTCCGCCGGAGAGGATGAAGCGATCGCGATCCGGCCAGCGCGGGTTCTTGGGGTTGTGGCGCAGGTGGCAGGTCCAGAGGGTGTACGCTATCGCCGCGGCGCCCAACGGCAGTCCCGGATGGCCGGAGTTGGCCTGCTGGATGGCGTCCGCGGCGAGAAAGCGCAGGGTGTTGATGGCGCGTTGTTGGAGGTTATCGTTCGACATGGATGAGCCCTTTTGTGAAAGTTTAGAAGAATTTCTGTAACTCCAGTAATGATTTGGGGGTGTTTCATTTCAGTTGAGACAATCAACGAGGGTCGAGTAGCCGGTGGTTTTCCGGCGAATCGAGACCCGGAATCGCTGGTTTCGATACGGGCGGAAGAGCATCGCCCTACTCAACCAGCGATCGTCAACTCAGTTGAAACACACCACCAATGATTCTACCATGCGTCGCCTTTTGGGAATCAAATAGTTCATTGGATGAGTTGCCTTTCCGTTGCAAGTGTGACATAATATAGCAAACTTTGGAAGGACGATATTCTACAAATCACAGGAGGCATTATGACCACCCCCAGCCCGGCTCAACAAATCGCTGACGAGATGCGCGCCTTGCAGAACAAGGTCAACTCGTTACAGGACGGTGTCCGGTTGGCAAGAGTGCGCGACGCGGTCGAAGATATGGAAACCAAAGTCGGCAGCCAGCCGCAGCGCATCGCAACGGCGCGTGGCCGCGGCTACGTCTTCGAGAAGGACCTGGAAGCCCAGGCGCAGTCGTTCGTGGACTCGTGGACGATACTCTACCCCAACCTGCAAGCGCAGATCAACATCCAGTCCACCGCGCTGATGAACGCCATGCGCCCGATCGAGATGCAGATGCCGCAACTGACGGCGGCCGCCTACAACCCGGCTGCGGCGCGCGGCATCCTGAACACGCTGCAATCCGCGGTGAGCCAGATGGAGAGCAAGGTCTCCGCCGCCGAGCGCACGATCAACGGGATGTACGACCAGTTCGAGCGGCAGGTATCCGAATTCAATCGGCACATGGATCAGATCGAGTACATGCTGACCCAGTTGGCCGAGGCCACTTTCCAATTGCTGCCGACCGAAGGCGGGATCGCGGCCGTCAAGGCGGTCTGGTGCAAGACGGGCAAGGAGCAGAAAGACGACCCCGAAGGCGTGTTGTACCTGACCGATCAGCGCATCCTCTTCGAGCAGAAGGAGGAGATCGCCACCAAGAAGGTGCTCTTCATCGCCACCGAGAAGCAAAAGGTACAGGGGTTGCAACTGGAAGCGCCGGTGGCGCTGGTGGACAGCGTACAAACCAGCAAGGCCGGCTTTCTCAAGAACGAGGATCACATCGAGGTGCGCTTCCAGAGCGGCGCGCCGGTGCAGTCGGCGCACTTCCACATCTGGCAGGATTGCGCGACTTGGCAGGGATTGATCAACCGCGCCAAATCCAAGGACTTCGACCAGGCCCGCGCCGTGGCCGTGGACCAGGCCGAGGTGGCCAAGGTCAAGGCCGCGCCGACGCAATGTCCGGCCTGCGGCGGTGCCATCACCCAGGTCGTCTTGCGCGGGCAGGATACGATCAAGTGCGAGTTTTGCGGGAATGTGATGCGGTTGTGAAGATCAAAGGTTGGAAGGTTTGAAGGTTGCAGGTTGAAGGTGTTTTCTTAGCAAGTCCCGTAAGGAGCAGCGATGGAAGGCATACAATTTGTCACCAATGACAAAGGCCAGAAAGTCGCTGTGCTGATTGATCTCAAGAAGTACGGCGAACTCTGGGAAGATTTCTATGATAGCCTGACCGCGCGTGCAAGGTCGAATGAGCCACGAGAAACGCTGGAATCGGTCAAGAAGCGCTTGCGCGAACAAGGCAAGCTGGATGACTGATCGTTGGCGATTACCACGTGGTTTATGCCATTTATGATGACGAGCGCCACGTGGATATCATTGCCATTCGCCACCGGAGCAAGGCGTACAAATGAGCCAGGGCAAGCTTCGCGGGAATGTGATAGGTTGTAGGTTTGGGGTGTTATGCGGGAAACCGGATGACACCCCTCGTTGGCTCAACTCGGATTGATGTGGCGGCGCAGTGAACTTGAGCCTCGACTTTCTCTCTTTCCGCCACATCAATCCTTAATTCGTTGGGCGGCTTCTCTAGCAAGTGGATCAGGAGATTGTCAATGATTCGCGCACAGTTCTCGAATATGGTTCTTAGCTCTGGTCTGATACTTGAAGTGGTGCTCTCTGGTTGCTCAGGCGGGACGCCTCCAGTACCAGTCCCCACAACGACCCCCTCCATCACTTCCACAACCATCCCCACTCCGACAGCGACGCATGCCCCGACCAATACACCAACGCCAACTATTACCCCGACTCCGTCGCCAACCCCCATAGGTGGCTCTGGCAGCATAATTGTCAATTGTCGCGAGAATTCATGGGCACTTGGGATGTACATTCTAGACATTGCTAGTAGCCAGTATAGTCAACCCCACTCTAATTATAATCGTTCCATAGATTCCTTAGATCCTTGGGTCATGGATTCCGTAATCGCGATATCGCCTGATGGTAAGCAGGTCATTTGGGAAAAATGCTCCGTATCTGAGGTTTCATTAGGTTGGGATGTCTTTGATCGGACATTCAAGAGGTTGAAAGAAGCCAAGGATTTTAC
>JASEHI010000020.1 GCA_030018695.1 Anaerolineales bacterium | reverse complement strand
GTGGACGGTTTGGACAAAACATAACCCAACCACAAAATCCAGCAGAATCAGAAAATTTCATCTTCTTCGATCAACTCACCCTGGCGCGTGGCTATTACCGCTTCGGGGAGAATGCCAATCTTTTGCAGAGCCGAGAGCAGGGTCATGCCCGGACGCATTTCGTATTCTTTATTGCGCAAGATAATTTTGACCATCCATGTCGCCTTTCGGAAGTCATTCTACCGTGAGGAGAGGATGGAGTCAACTGAACTTCAGAAACTTATTCGTCGCTTTGCTCATCTCGGCATATTCCCCCCGATAAGCCTCCGGCAGCAGCGCGGCAATCTGATACATGATTTCGTCTGCTATTTGCTGTCGCATTTCGTGGGTCAATTTCTCATTTACCTGCAATCGAAATGGTTTTCCTACTGCGCTGTGGAAATCCGTCCGCTTTAATCGCTTGAGGTTGGTGTTGAACTTCTCCCCACCCCAGTGCGCAATGGGCAGGATGGGTGCGCCGGAACGTAGGGCGATTGTCACTATGCCGGGATGGGCGCGCAGCAGACGGCCATGCCGCGAGCGCGTCCCCTCTGGCGATATGGCAAGGATGCGCCCCTGTTCCAGCGCGGCGAATCCTTTACGCAATGCAACCATGTCCGCTTCGCCGCGGCGGATTGGGATCGCCCCCCAAAGATCAAACAGCCAACCCATGAAGGCGTTATCCCAGGTTTCGATTTTGGCAAAACCCGTCAGGGGTCGCGGCTGGAGGTGAACAAATAGCAACGGCACTTCCAGCGAACCGATGTGGTTGGTCACCAGGATAAGCGGGCCTCGTTTGGGCACCTTTTGGAGCGGTTGGCTCTCAATTCGACACAAGAGGCGCGTACCGACCTGTATTACCCGGCAGACAAAATGCTGTAAAAGGGTCATGCTTATGGCTTATGGCTTATGGCAAATAAACTCAATCGCCTGCGGCAGGAGCGTGATGGCTAGTTCGTTGCCTGCATAGCACAATGTCTCGCCATCGCAATGCGCGGGGAGAGTCCCTTTAAGTGCGGTGACTGTCACCGCGCGGGCGCGCCCGGTCTTGATCTCGGGCTGCCCGGCTTGCGTACCTTTCAAAAAGAAAGGAATGAGCTGGAGAATGCGGCCCTTGGAGGCTTCTGCGGCGATGCACAGGTCGAACCAGCCATCGCCCGGATCGCCCTGTGGGGCCATGTAAAACCCACCGCCCATGCGTTGTCCATTCATGACCGAGATCATCAAAGAGGACTGTTCGATGGTCTGGCCATCGTATTCAATGTTAACGGCCGGGGCTTTGTAGTAAATGAAGACGGTCTCCAGCGCGGCGATCAAGTAAAGCAACAGGCCGCGCAGCCAGCGGATTTTGGCCGCCACGAAACCGGCCGCGGCGTCGAAACCAATCCCGACCCCGTTGCCGAAATGACGGCCATCCGGGTAATCGCCACCTTTGACCAGGCCGATATCCACCGTCCGGCGGTAATCCTCGGCCAGGGCACGGCAGCCCGCCTCAAGGTCCATTGGAACGCCAATCCCGTAAGCAAAATCATTACCCGTTCCCACTGGCAATATGCCCATGGCGGTCTTGCGTGCGCCTTTGAGGCGGGCGCGCATCAGACCGTTAAGGGTCTCATTGGCGGTGCCATCCCCGCTGGCGGCGACAACTACATCGTAGCCATCCATTGCGGCTTGTTCGGCAAGGTCAGCCGCGTGCCAGGGCCGCTCGGTGAGAACCAGGTCGAAGTCCAGACCGTGGCCGTGAAGATGATTTTCGATCAATGGAATGGACTTTCCAGCCAGTCCACGACCGGAGGTTGGATTAACAATGATCTTGTAGCGAGGCATGGAAGACTCTCCTTGGGTGAATTTGTTCTATTGTACATGAGAAAACTCGAAAAGGGGCGCATTTCTTGATAAAATAGCATCCTCACAATACGCCATGCTAATCCTACTGCCCATCCTCTTACTGATCTTGACCGCGCTGACGCTGGTTATCCTGCGCCTGGCGCGGCCAACTTTCAAATATAGCTGGCTGATCGCCAGCGGGGGCGCCATCCTGGCGTTGATTGCCGTGTTCCTCTGGCAGTTGCGCCTGCCCCAGACCCTGGCTTTGCCGGCATGGCAACTTCAGGCGTTTTTCTTTTATTCCCCCACCTGGCTGGCAGACAGTGTTTCCTGGCCTTATGCTTTGAGCCTGACCGCCCTGGCGCTGGCAATTATCTTGACCTCGGTCGTGCGCGCCAAGGTCAACCCGATGGCCTGGGCCGGGATGTTCATGCTGACCGCCCTGGGACTCTTGGCCGTCACCGCCGAAAACCCTTTGACCCTGGTACTGGCCTGGACCGCCCTCGACCTGATGGAGCTCGTCAGCATGTTATTATCAGTGGAAAGCGAGGAGCAAAGCGAAGGTGTCGTTGTCGCTTTTGCCGCCCGGCTAGCCGGCACCGGGCTGGTGATCTGGGCAAGCATCCTCAGCGTAACTTCGGGCACCTGGCTGAGTTTCAGCAACGTTCCAGCACGGGCGGGGATCTATTTTTTGCTTGCGTCCGGTTTGCGACTCGGCGTCCTGCCCCTCCATTTACCCTATCGCCATGAGAATACGCTCCGGCGCGGTTTTGGCAGCTCGCTGCGGCTGGTTTCAGCGGCCTCCAGCCTGGTGCTGTTGGCGCGGATTCCTGCCAGCGCGGTCAACACATCCCTGACACCTTACCTGTTGACCCTGGCGGCCCTGGCGGCCCTCTACGCAGGTTGGATGTGGCTACGGGCATCCGACGAATTGACCGGCCGTCCTTACTGGCTGCTCGGAATGGCTTCCCTTGCCGTCGCCGCATCGCTGCGCGCCAATCCCACCGGCAGCATCGCATGGGGTGTAGCCCTCCTCCTGGGTGGTGGATATTTATTCCTTAATTCAGCGCGACAGCGATCGCTGATCTGGCTATCGCTTTTTGCCCTCTGGGGACTTACTGCCCTGCCCTTTTCACTAACCGCCAGCGGGTGGTCAATGCACAGCACCTATTCGGGCGGGGCGCAAATTTCAGCCTTGTTCTGGATACTCTTCCTTCCCGCACAGGCATTGCTACTGGCAGGTTATTTCCGTCACAGCAGCAATGTCGGTGAAACCAGTCTCGAATCGCAACCGCCGTGGGTAAAGGTGATTTACCCGTTGGGGCTTCTCCTTTTGCCTCTCAGCCAGGTTTTATTGGGCCTCTGGGGTTGGGAAGGAGCGCGGCAGGTTGGCGTCTGGTGGGCGGCATTGACCGCGCTCGCGCTCGGTGCAGGATTGGCCTGGTTGTCAACCAAAGTGCTGACGCGTTTGACCAGTTCAGACGCAACCAGCCGCTGGGGCGACGTTCTGCGCCTGAACTGGCTCTATCGCGGCGCATGGGGTATGTATCGCTCCCTCGGCCAGGTCAGTCAAGTCATTACGTCCACCCTGGAGGGGGATGGCGGCGTCATCTGGTCGTTCATAATTCTCCTCCTCGCTTTGTCTCTCCTCATTCCTGGTATCCGGTAGCTCTATGCTTGAAATTCTGAACTGGATCGCCGCTCTCTTGGCGCTTGGGACATCCATCGGTCTCTTACTCAGTCGCGACTGGCGCTGGGGACTGGCCATTTTGGCGGCTCAATATCTAAGTATGTTCTGGTTGGTCAATTACCACTGGCCGGCCTCCATGGCTGCGGTAAAACTGGTGACCGGCTGGATGGTCTGTGCGGCGCTGGGCGCGACCTTGCGCGGATCAACCCAACCACCCACCTCTGGAACCGCCTGGCCGGAAGGACGTCTCTTCCGCCTGTTGGCCTCCGGCCTGGTTGCCCTGGCCACCTTCGCCCTTGCCCAAAGAGCTGCAACCTGGTTGAGCATTGATCTGGCTGTCGCATGGGGCAGTCTGCTGCTTGTCGGAATGGGGTTGCTTCATCTGGGGGTCACTGCACAACCCCTGAGAGTCATCCTCGGTTTACTTACTTTATTGGCCGGTTTTGAAATTTTATATGCGACAGTAGAATCCTCGGTACTGGTGGCTGCGCTACTGTCAATCATCAACCTCTGCCTGGCGCTGGCCGGCGCTTATTTGCTCGATGCGCCGACGCTGGAGGAATCCGCATGAGCGCAGCATTGATCTGGATCTTCCTGCCGTTCGGATTGGCCTTGATCTTGGGGCCGCTGCGCAACGAGCGACTGACGGCCGGTCTGGCCAGTGGTGCAAGCTTCATATTGGCCCTGACCGCCTGGCTGCTGCCTCTCGATACCGCCATCCGCGCGGGGACATTTTCCCTCAAAATCGCCTCTTCCCTCGAAATCCTGGGTCGCTATTTGATCCTCAACTCGGCTGACCGTCCCTTGCTGACGTTGATCTACGCGACCACTTGCTTCTGGTTTACCGCCGCGGCCGCAATCAAGATGGCTCAACGTTTAATCCCGCTAGGGTTAGGGATAACTGCCTTATTGGTGGCTTCGCTGGCGGTCGAGCCATTCCTTTATGCCGCATTGCTGATCGAAATGGCTGTCCTCCTCGCCGTGCCACTTCTGTCGCCGCCAGATCACGCCCCCGCTCGCGGCTTGTTTCGTTTCCTGATCTTCCAGACCCTGGCAATGCCGTTTATCCTCTTTTCGGGCTGGCTGCTGACCGGCATCGAAGCCAATCCCGGTGACCTGGCTTTGGTTATGCAAGCCGCAGTACTGCTTGGGTTGGGTTTTACGTTTTTATTAGCCATTTTCCCATTCAACACCTGGATACCCCTTTTGACCGAAGAAGCGCCACCATATTCGGCCGGTTTCATCCTGTGGACCTTCCCGACGACCGCCTTGCTCTTCGCTCTGGGCTTCCTGGATCGCTACTCCTGGCTGCGGACAGCGCCTCAGTTACCCAATATTCTGATCATTGCAGGCTTGCTGATGGTTCTCAGCGGAGGGCTGCTGGCAGCCTTTCAACGGCATCTTGGCCGCCTGTTGGGATATGCTGTCATCGTCGAGGGCGGGTTCTCACTACTGGCGTTGAGTCTCAGCGGAACGACCGGTTTGAATCTATTCTTCCTCTTGTTGATACCGCGCGTGTTCAGCCTGGGAATTTGGTCGTTTTCAATATCAATCCTGAAAGAGCATTCACCCTCGCTGCGTTTCAGCGAAGTCAAAGGTTTGATGCGAACTCTGCCTTTCGCGGCTGCCGGCGCGCTGCTGGCGCACATGTCCCTGGCCGGCGTCCCGCTCCTGGCCGGTTTCCCGATCCGTCAGGCATTGTGGGAAGGATTAGCCCGTCAATCATTCGGAGTCGCCTTTGGGGTGCTTATCGGGAGTCTCGGGCTGCTCATCGGTTTGATTCGCAGCCTGGCCGTCCTATGCATGGTGCCCGAGAGCAGGCGCTGGGAAGCGCGCGAATCCTGGCCTGAGCGCATTTTTCTCACCCTCGGCGCGCTGGCGCTGATCATCCTGGGACTATTCCCGCAATGGGCAACACCCTTACTCGTCAGGCTGCCATCCGTTTTTGAACATTTGGGCCAATAAAACCTGACCCGGACAGGCCCCCAAAGCATGCCCTGAGCGCTCCTTGCGAATGGGTGCAGGGACAGTCCGGAAACGACCTGCTTGCGCAATTCAAGCATATTATCTATAATCCACGCGGCTTGTTCTTTCCTATGGTAATGAGTAGAGAGCAAAGCCGCTATTTTATACACACCCTCCGGAGGGAAGAAAGATGGAACTCGAACAGATCATAAAGCGTCTGGATTGGCTGGACGAAGAACACCGCAAGGACAAGAATGCAATTAGCACACTCGAAGAGCGTCTGGCCTCCTTCGATGGGAATCTCAAAAGCCTGAGCCAACAGATTAAAGAATTGAGTGTGGATATCTCGCGACTGACAACGACCGCCGCCAGGGTGGAACAATTCAACGACAGCCTCGCCAAGAATCGCATCGAGGTTAATCGCTTCATAGAGGATTTGGAAAAGAAGCACGAAGCAAAGCAACTTGAAGAGAGCAAACAATATCAGGCTGAATTCAGCAGCATCAATAAATCATTAGCCAACCTGCGAAAACTAAAGGACGCAGTCTCGGAAATCAAAGAGGGTTTAAAAGTACGCGTAGACGAGGAAGCCCGCCTGAGCCGCGCCATAAGCGAATTGAAGAGCAAAATGGAAGCAGCTCTGCGCGCCAGTCAGGATGTCCAACATGCCCAAGGCCTGGCCGAAGAAAGCCGCCGCCGGGATTCCAAGCGCCTGGCTGATTTGCAAGGGGAGATCAGCGCCAACCGCAAGCGCATCGAAGAAGTCCGCGAGAAGAGCGACCTCTTCACCGATAGCATCCGCCGCATCGAGACCCGGCTGACGGAGCTACTCGCCAGCGAGGCCGAACGCCGCCAGTCGCAGACGGCTTTCATAGAACAGCAATCCCGTCTCCAGGTGGATCGAAACCACACCTGGAAAGAATGGGAGGAACGCCTTGAGACTCTCGCCAGGCAGACCGAGAGCATCGAGACTCAATTGCAGGAGTTGGACACGGCGCAGCGGGCGGTAAAACGCGCCAGGGAAGCTTACGAGGAAATCGTTCAGAAATTCGAGCGGCGCATCAACGAGATCACCGAAATGCAGCGTTTGTCCGAGGACCGCTTTCGGCAGGAATGGGTCACATTCAAATCTGACGACCAGAAGCGCTGGAGCGGTTACACACTCGCTCATGAAGAGCAGCAGCGTGACGCGGGTACCGGCGTGCAAAAACTGGTTGAACGGGTTACCGCCCTGGAAGACCAGACCCAAACACAACAAGACGTCCTCCACCAAACCAAAGAGGCTTACGAGCAGTACTTCCACGGCATGTTAGCCCAAATCCATGAGCTGCTCACAGCCTACGACCGCATCTTGGGGACGCCCAAATGATCAGTAGAGCAAGTCTGTAGACTTGCTCTACAGCAGAGGAATCATGCGCGTTATCGGCACCGCCGGACACGTAGACCACGGTAAATCCACCCTCATCGCCGCGCTGACAGGCATCAATCCAGATCGTCTCAAGGAAGAACAAGAGCGCGAGATGACCATTGACCTCGGCTTCGCCTGGCTGACCCTGCCCCTCAATGGCGGCGAGGAGATTGGCATCGTGGACGTGCCAGGCCATCGCGATTTCATCGAGAACATGCTGGCTGGCGTGGGGGGTATTGACGCCGCTCTGCTGGTCATCGCGGCCGACGAGGGCGTGATGCCCCAGACGCGTGAGCATCTGGCCATCCTTGACCTGTTGCAAATCTCAGCCGGGCTGGTCGTCTTGACGAAGATTGATCTGATTGACGACCCTGACTGGCTGGATCTGGTGGAATCGGACGTGCGCCAGGCTCTCAAAGACACCGTCCTTGCCGACGCGCCGATTATCCGCGTTTCATCCAAAACAAAAGCCGGTTTTCCGGAACTCCTCGGGACCCTCGGCCTGCTTCTCCAAGAACGACCAACGCGTCCCGACCTGGGACGTCCGCGCCTGCCGGTTGACCGTGTCTTCAGCATCCCCGGCTTTGGCACAGTAGTCACCGGAACCCTGACAGACGGGCGACTGAATCTGGGCGAAGAAGTCGTAATCCTCCCGGCTGGTTTACGCGGACGTGTGCGCGGCCTGCAAACCCATAAAAAGAAAGAGGAAATTGCCCTTCCGGGAAGCCGCACCGCGGTCAATATCTCCGGCGTAAACGTTGACCAGATCACGCGCGGCGAGGTGATCGCTCACCCCGGACAGTACCAGCCAACCCGTATGCTGGACGTGCGTTTTCGCCTGCTGCCGGATGTTTCCGGGCCTCTGCGTCACGCCAGCGAAGTCAAACTGTTCATCGGCGCATCGGAAACCATCGCGGATGTACGTCTGCTCGGGACGGAAGTGCTGGCAGCCGGGCAGGAAGGCTGGCTGCAACTTGAGCTTCGCCACCCGGTGATCGCGGTGCGCGGCGACCGCTATATTCTGCGCCGTCCTTCGCCAGGCGAGACACTCGGTGGGGGAGTAGTGGTTGACCCACACCCCAAACGCCGCCACAAACGTTTCGATGAAGCCGCCATCCAGAGTCTCGAAGCGCTGGCACAAGGCTCGCCGGCAGATGTCCTCGT
The DNA here is from genome assembly GCA_030018695.1 of Anaerolineales bacterium. Taxonomy (GTDB): domain Bacteria; phylum Chloroflexota; class Anaerolineae; order Anaerolineales; family Villigracilaceae; genus CG2-30-58-95. The sequence continues at coordinate 29,968 of JASEHI010000020.1, read as the reverse complement.
GCAAGCCAGTCTAGCCCTCGGCCCGGCCGCGGTCAAGGAAGTGGTCAAGCGCGCCCGGCTCGAGGTCTTGCCCCAGGGCCCAACGACGAGCGAGACAGGCTCCGGGGTACAGAAAGCAGCCACCGCGCTGGAGGAAGCGCTGTCTTCCAACCAGGTCGTCGCCCTCGAGTCAGGTGATCCATCCCCATCCAGCGACATTTTAATCATCGCCCAGGTTCAATGGTCTCTGCTCAAAGATCAGGCCAGGCAAATCGTGGAGGCGCATCACCGCAATTTCCCTCTGCGCCGGGGGATGCCGCGCGAGGAGCTAAAGAGCCGCTTGAAATTGACGCCGCGCGTGTTCAATGCGAGTGTCCATAAATTGGCGGCTGAGGGTGTGTTGACCGAGGCCGGTTCCTGGGTGGCACGCGCCGGCCACGAGATTCGTTTCGATATCGGACAACAGGCCGCAGTAAAGCGTCTCATGGCGCGCTTCGACCAGTCGCCATACAGCCCGCCGACGATTAAAGAATGTCAGGCCGAGACCAGTGAGGAAGTCTTCGACACGCTGGTCGAGCAGGGCGATTTGGTGACGGTCTCATCTGAAGTGGTTTTCCGAAAGAGCGATTACGATGGGATGCTGGCGAAAATCCGCCAGGTCATTCAGGAGAAGGGTCAGATCACCATCGCCGACGTGCGCGATTTGTTCGACACCAGCCGCCGCTACGCGCTGGCGCTGATGGAACATCTCGACTCGATTGGCGTGACGGTGCGGGAGGGGGATGCGAGGAAGTTGAGGAGGTAACCATGTGCGGACGCTTTGCCCTAACCGTTGACCCTGCCGACCTGCAGGATGCCTTCCCCGAATTCACCTTTCCGGGACAGTTTGCTCCGCGTTTCAACATCGCCCCAACCCAGCCGGTGCTGGTCATCCCCAACGACGGCACGGGGAAGGCGGATTTCTTCGTCTGGGGATTGATCCCCTCGTGGGCAAAAGACCCGTCCATCGGTGCACGGATGATCAACGCCCGCGCCGAGACGCTGGCCGAGAAGCCGTCCTTCCGCACCGCGTACCGTTACCGCCGCTGCCTGATCCTGGCGGATGGTTTCTTCGAATGGCAGACGCTGACAACGAATGCTTCGCAGATTGGCAGCAAGGTCAAAATCCCGCATTACATCCGCCTGAAATCCGGCCGCCCCTTCGCCTTTGCCGGCCTGTGGGAAGACTGGCGACAACGAATGCCGGATGGCTCACAAGTCAAATCGGCGACCATCATTACCACGCAACCCAACGAGTTGATTGCGCGCCTGCACAACCGCATGCCGGTCATCCTGCCGCCCGAAACGTACGCACGCTGGCTGGAGCCTTCGCCTCGTCAACCCGCCGACTTGCAGGGATTGCTGTCCCCTTACCCATCCGAAGAGATGAGCGTTTACCCGGTCTCCACGCTGGTCAACAGCCCGGCCAACGACCGGCCGGAGTGCATCACGCCAGCCCGATAACCCGCATTACGTTTTACGTGTTACGTGTTACGTGTTGCGTGTTACGTGTTACGTTTTACGCATCACGCATCACTTCCCCCCTACCATGCCCAACTTCTCCGGCCGTTTCCCCGCCCTCGCCTCGCGTGATTTCTCCATTTTCTGGGTCGGTCAGTTTATATCCCTGATCGGCACCTGGATGCAGAACACCACCCAGCCGTATCTGGCTTACCGTCTGACCGGCCGGCCGCTCAACCTGGGGATCATCGGTTTTGCTGCAACGCTCCCGACCCTGATCCTGGCTCTGCCAGGCGGCGTACTCGTCGAACACCTGGACAAGCGCAAGACGGTCATCATCATGCAGACGATCATGATGATCCAGGCTTTGATCCTGGCCTTCCTGACCCTGACCGGCATTATCCAGATCTGGCACATTATGATCCTGGCTTTTGTTCTCGGGGCAGCCAATGCCATCGAAATCACCGCCCGCCAGGCCATGTTGATCGAATTAGTCGGCAAACCAGCTTTACCCTCAGCACCTATCTCTGGGCATTACAAGGCGTCGCCCCCTTCGGCAGCCTGTTCATCGGCTGGGTGGCGCAAACCTGGAACGTTCCGCTCGCCGCGCTGATCTGCGGGGGTTTGTGTTTGCTGGCCGCGGTGCTTATCCATGCGCTCAATCTCACTTTCCGGCGGAATATCTAAGCCGCAGCCCATGCTTGACGGTCTTATACTGGCATGTTATCATGACAGCCATGAACAATCCGCAATTCCAAAAAGACTTACCCAGTTCTGCCACGCGGGATGCAAGAAAGTCTGAGAAATCTTCTCTCCAACCCAAAATAAGCCTGTTTGGACGCTGGCTGGAGACGCTGGCCCACCTGGGGTTGGGCGAGTTGACACTGCGCATCGGGACGAATGTCCTTTCAGTGATCCTGATCCTGTCCGTTGTCTGGCTGATGCGTAACGTCTACCCTCAGGCAAAGCTAAACGGGACCTCGGGCGCGCTGGCTGCCTCCCAGCCGACTGCCACGCCAACGCTTTCCGCCGCCGCCATCCCCGCGCCGCTGACAGCTTCGCAGGCTGGCATTTCGCGCCTGGCTTTGCCCCATACCAGCATCCCTTCCCGGCCGCGCATGGATGTCATCACTTACACTGTCCAGCCAGGCGACTCGGTATTTGGGATTGCGGATAAATTCGGGTTGAAACCAAGCACGATCTTGTTCGGGAACTATGCAAACCTCAAGGATACCCCCCATAGCCTGCGGCCAGGTCAGGAACTCAACATCCTGCCTGTCAATGGCACCTATTATGAATGGCAGGCCGGCGATGGTCTGAATGCGGTGGCGAAATTCTTTGGCGTGGATGCGGAAGTGATCCTCACTTTTCCCGGCAACCACCTCGACCCGGACAACATCGGTGATTACGCTCACCCGAATATTCAGCCGGGCACCCGGCTGATCATCCCCGGCGGGGTGCGCGAGTTTACCAGTTGGCAGGCTCCGATTGGCGTCACGCGCGATAAGCCCGCTCTCGCCCGAGTGATGGGCGCAGGCTCGTGTGGTAAAATCACAGGCGGCGCAGTTGGCTTCGGTACCTTCGTTTGGCCAACGCCGACGACTAACCGTCGCGTCACTGGATATAATTACTCCCCAGAGACGAATCACCGCGCCATTGACCTTGGCGGTAAAATAGGCACCGCCATTTTTGCGACAGATGCCGGTGTGATCGTTTACGCAGGCTGGAACGATTATGGCTACGGCTATATGATCATGGTAGACCACGGCAACGGCTGGCAATCGCTCTATGCGCATCTAAGCCAGGTCAATGTAGCCTGCGGTCACAGCGTAGGCCAGACCGAACTGATTGGCTTGATGGGCAGCACAGGCAACTCATCCGGCCCGCACTTGCACTTCGAGTTGATGAACACGGTATACGGGAAAGTCAACCCCCTCGAATGGTTACCGGCGCCGTAAAAAATAAGTAAAATCTTGCCAAAGCCAGTGACCTGGGCTATAATCCCGGTCACCTCGGGCGCGTGGCTCAGTCGGTTAGAGCGCATCACTCACATTGATGAGGTCGGGGGTTCGAGTCCCTCCGCGCCCACAGAAACGGGGCCTTTCGAGGTCTCGTTTTGTTCTCGGGGGTTCGAGTGCCTTCGGCGATCCGCGCCCACAGAAAACCGCCAATGATTTGGCGGTTTTTGATTCGTAATACCCCGGACTCCGGCGAAAGGTTATAAATAATCCGCGTTCTGTCCGTGCCGAAGGCTTTCACGGTAATCCGTGTCCGATGAGGTTTTACCCCACCAAAAACAGGCGAGCTCTTTTACGGCAGCAGGATTTGCAGCCATCCGGGGAAGATACGATACTCAAGGTCTTGAATGCCGAAGGAGAATAGTTCCCCATCAGTATGGGCAGGAGAGGGATCATCGAGGTGTATCTTTAGCCATGAACAATCCTGCTCGAAGATACCCTCCATCTCAACATAACTGCCGGGACCCGGTTTCATGATGCGAAATAGGGTACGCAGCATCTCACGCCGAGTGGCCCGGAAGCCGTAGACAAAGGTCAATTTCCCATCGAAGGGATCGGCGTGCGGGATCATGTGGAACAGACCGCCGGAGCGCGAGCCGTTGCCGACTGTGACGATGCTGAGCGGGCCTTGATAACTGCCCTTGTCCCATTCGATCCGTCCGCTCCATTTGGGGCGCGCCGCGATGGCGCTCAACGCAGCGATCAGGTAACGTGGAATGCCGCTGATCCAGGTGATCTTGATCTGGATCGTTGTGACAAAAGGCTCGATGCCGATGGCGGAGTTATTGGCAAAGTAACGGTCATTGACCCTGCCAATATCCATGCGACGGCTCTTGCCTGCGGCGATGATCCGTGCGGCAGCTTGAAAATCCGTGGGGATGCCCAGTTTGTAAGCCAGATCGTTGGCGGTGCCCATCGGCATCAATCCGAACGGCCCCAGCGGGGCTTTCTCGTCCTGGGCAGCCTGAGCCAGCCCGTGGACAACATCGCCGGCTGTCCCGTCGCCGCCAGCGGCGAGGATGGGGGAAAAACCAGAACGGGCAGCCTCGGCAGCCAGTTCAACAGAGCCACCGGGAAGCTCCGACACGGCTAATTCGAAATCCACACCGGCAGCTTTGAGCGCGGCTTCGGCTTCCGGCCAGCGTTTCTGAGCATTCCAGCGGTTGGCATAGGGGTTGAGGATAACTTTGGCAGTCATGTGGGCCTCCAGTATGAAAGGTTATTCTTGTAATATTCTATACCATTTTTGACATGCGCGGGGGCAGATCGTCGCGCAACCTCATCGAAAGGTTAATCCTCGTTTTCAGCCTTCCACGTCGTTGCCTTGTCGAGAACCGCCTTCTCGTCAGCCGAAAGGCTGATCGCCAACGCGCCGAGGTTATCCTTCAATTGATCGAGCGAATTGGCGCCGATGATCGGGCTGGTGATGAGCGGGTCGGCCAAGAGCCAGGCCAGAGCAACCTGTGAAACCAGCGCGCCCTTCTCCTTCGCCATCTCATCCATGCGCTCGAGCAAATCCCAATTGCGCTCGGTGAAATAGCGCTTTACTCCGCCCAGGCGGGCGCTCTGCACCTGACGATTGCGCCGGTACTTGCCGGTCAAGAAGCCGCCGGCCAACGGGCTGTAAGGGATGACACCCAGCCCATAGCTCCGGCAGACCGCCGCCAGTTCCGCCTCGAACTCGGCGCGATGCACCAGGTTGTAGTGCGGTTGGAGGCAATCGAAACGCGCCAGGTTGTACTTGTCCGCAGCCCACAGCGACTGCATCAACTGCCAGGCGGCGTAATTCGATGCCCCAATAAAGCGGACTTTCCCCTGCTTCACCAAATCGTCGCAGGCGCGCAGCGTTTCTTCGATCGGCGCAGCCTCGTCCGGCCAGTGCGCCTGATACAGGTCAATGGTCTCGATTTGCAGACGGCGCAGAGAAGCTTCGACGGCCTTCAGGATATGTGCCCGCGACAGGCCCTCGTCATCCGGGCCTTCGCCCATGTTCCCGCGCACTTTGGTCGCGATGACCAGGTTCTGGCGCGGGATCCCGCTCCCCTTGAGCCACCTGCCGATGATCTCTTCGGCGACGCCGCCGGGATTACCGTCTGCCCAGCGTGAGTAGATATCCGCGGTATCAATGAAGTTGACCCCCGCCTCGCAGGCCGCGGACAGGATGCGCTGCGAGACCTGTTCATCCGCCGTCCAGCCGAACTGCATTGTGCCCAGGCACAGCGCCGAGACCTTTAGCCCGGTGCGACCGAGCGTGCGATATTCCATCATTCCACCTCCACGTAGATATGTTCCGTAAAAAACCCGTGCCGAAGGCCTACTCGGTAAATCCGTCCAATCCGCCTGCCCTGACAGGTCAGTCAAGTGCATCCGCCACGCTTTAGTGCTGTGCTACCGAGCACGCACGCAAGTCAACCCAGATGGAATTAGAAACGCTGTACTACGGCACTAAGGAAGTTTACAACAAAATGGGATATTGCACAACGAGGAAAGCGCGATACGCCTAAACTAATTTGCATGTGCGATTCAACTCGCCAAACCTATTGAAAAATGGTCGGGATTAGGCTATACTGACATTGTGGATTCGCGACATAGATGATTCGGGAATCCACAAGAAGCACTGTGATTCACGATAGTTTTGTTTTGTGAAATATAAGTTTTGCGTCATACCCTTCTTGCAGAGTTGCGCGCGATACGAGAGCACGATAGAATATAGGCAAGGAAAGGAGTAAAAAAATGGAAATGGTGCAAGAACAGTACGTGACGGATACAAAGGGAAATAAATTGAGTGTGATTCTTTCGCTCGAAAGGTATGAGCGATTGTTGGAAGACCTACACGACTTGGCGGTAGTTGCCGAGCGACGAAACGAACAACCGATTAGTTTCGAAGAAATGAAACGACGGTTGAAAGAAGATGGCATCCTATAACGTTGACTTCAAACCGTCTGTCCACAAGGATTTCCGTCGTTTGCCCAAGTCGGTGGTTGAGCGCGTGATGAAACGCATCGAGAAATTGAAAGATGAGCCGTTCCCTCATGGCGTAGACAAACTGGAAAGTGTGGAACGACTATATCGGATTGTCGTGGGCGATTACCGTATCGTGTACGAAGTTAACACACAAGCAAAGCAAATCATGATACTCTACGTGCGACATCGCCGCGAAGTCTATCGCGCGCTTTGAACGAACGGAAAGAACACACTTCACGAAGGGGAAACACGCGCACGCCGACCACCCTTCGATAAACTCAGGGCAAGCGCCACCCTTCGCTTCGCTCAGGATAAACTCCCGCGGCTTTTTGGCACAGGTGGTTGGCATAATTGAAAGATGGCTTCATTTCACGGGGCGCAGTGGGCTTGGCGTAATGCTACGGCGTTATCCGTCATGCCTTTCTAGCGGCAGTCGCGTTGCCCCGCCAAGCAAGAATTTTTTCAAACCAGGAGCGTAGATGGCAAAACGCAAAGACCCCATCAAATCGCATCGAACTCAACGCCAATTCTTGAGTCCAGGACAAATGAACATCACTCGGGAAGTTGACTACATCATCCAGCGCGCTCAAGAACATGATGCCCGTCTCGTAGTCCTTGCTTCCCTGGTTCTATTTTCCACAGAAACGGGTGATGCTTGGATACTTGACTCCGAAGAGAATGCGGCTCTTTGCTTGGCGCGCGATGGTGAAAAGCAGACCTTTACAGTGTTTGACACAACTACCCAATTTGGTATCGAATGGACTGCAACGTACCACATCGAAGGAGACACTTTTATTGTCAGAGAAGAATCAGGACAGAAAAGGATCATCATCGGTTATCCCACGCGCGAGATTTTGCATGCAACACGTCACAAACTGAAGTGAGGTTCAGCGCAAATGCACGAACGCCAAACACGCGCACGCCGACCTCGCTGAAATCGGTCAACGCATGGTCTGCCCATTCGAGCATGGAACCGGATATCTGGCTATAGTTATTAGTTCACGAAAACGTAGTGACGACTTCGCGAAGCACCCTGTGGGTCAGTCGTACCACCAAAAAGCGACTTAAGTCGCCACTACGAATCCTTTTCATGAAGTACTGATAGTGAGAAAGGATGATCCAGGAGGATACCATGACCGAAAATGAGATTCGTCTTGTGATTGCCCTCATTAGTGCAGCCGGGAGTGTGTTGGTGGCGATCCTGGCTTACATGCTGTCTCGCAGGCGGATATCCGACAAAGAGATGTTTTGGAAATGGCGCGTCGCCTTCGATCGCCGCGCTTTCAAAGGCCCCTATAACTGGCACTCTGATCCTCAGCCATTCGAAAAAGCCATTTCAGAACATTGCCTGCCTCCCGACTCCGCGTTATAATAGCCTCACACAGTAAGGAGTGTAACTATGGCTGAACAAACCACCCGTAAAACCAGACCATTCGAAGGCAAGATTCCCGAAGAGGTGCGCGAACATGCCAAAGCAGCGCACAAAGAGATGCACGCCAGCTTTGAGGCGTTGTTCCCGCCTGAGTTCATGGAACACCACCGTAAGGCGCGCAAGGAGATGCTGCTCGCCTGTCGCAGCATGATTGACGCCGCCATCAACAGGATGGAAGAGCACGAGAAGAAAGCCAAGCCTGCATAGAAGCAATACCACCCTGCGACCGCCAGCTAAAGGAACCCGTTTTCTCTGAGAAAACGGGTTCCTGTTTTAACTGTGCCCGCGTGCAAAGAACATCGTCCAGAGAAGAGCCAGGGCGGAGGCGGCCAGCAGGATGCCAGCGAACAACCCGTTCCCGGCATTGTAGAGCAGCACACCCCCCAACATCAGCGAGACGAATAGAAGACTGCCGATCAAGCGGTAGATCGCCTTCTCCAGATAAGTAAGTTGCCGGTTGATCTGAGGCGCTTGCACAAGCAACTCGCCGCGCTCCATTTGGGCCAACACCCGCCCGGCCTGTGAAGGGATGGCGATCAGCGTTTTCAGCACTTCGCCCACCTCCTCCAACCAGACGCGCCAGTTGGAACCCGCCTCTTCGCTCACCAGCTTCTGCGCGTACGGCGCGAGGTTGGTCCACAGGTTGAAGTCCGCGTCCAGGCCGGTACACATGCCGGAAAGGATGGCCACCGTGCGCCCCAACATGAGCAGGTTCTGCGGAAACTGGAACGGCATAGTGTACATCAGCTCACGGAACTGGTAAGCAAAGCGGTGCATATCCTTGTGGCTGATCTGGCGCAGCTCGCTCATGGATTTGCCCCAGAACAGCTCGAACATCTTGGCTTCGGCCTGCTCGATCAGCTTCAAGTCCGCGCCGGGTAACAAGATATCCAATGTCTGGTAAGAACGCACCAGGCGCGCCGCATCGCGCGTGCCCACGCTGATGACCAGTTCGCGCAGACCGTCGCGCAGGTTGGTTGGAACGCGCGCGACCATGCCGAAATCCACGAAGGTCAGCTTCCAATCAGTGTTGCCGTCTCCTGTTCGAGCGGTTACCGGGGTCACGAACAGGTTGCCCGGATGCGGGTCAGCGTGGACGAAGCCGTCCTCGAAGATCTGCTTCAGGTAGGTATCCAGCAATTGGCGCGCCACCTCGCCCCGCTGGATGCCGGCCGCGCTGATCGCGGCGTAATCGGTGATCTTGATCGCGAAGACATCCTCCAGCGTCAGGACGCGCCGCGTGGTGTGATCCCAGACCACGCGCGGCACGTGCACGCGCGGATGATCCTCGAAGTTGGCGCGAAAGGTCTCCGCGTTGCGCCCCTCCGCCAGATAATCAATCTCCTCGTGAATGGTGGTTGCAAATTCCTCGATCAGCGCACGAACGTCAACCCGCTGGCGGATGGGGCGGTATTTTTCCAGCCACCCCCCCACCCTGCGCAGCGCCGAAAGGTCAACCTCGATCAACTGCTCGATGTGCGGACGCTGCACCTTGACAACCACGTCGCAAAACGGTTGCGACTCGGAATCGCGCATACACAAGCGGGCGCGATGAACCTGCCCGAGGGAGGCCGCGGCCATGGGCGTCGCGTCGAAAGACTCGAATGTCTCTTCCAACCGCGCGCCAAGTTCAGCTTCCGCGATCCGCCGGATATCCTGAAAATCTTCGGGCGGCACCTCGTCCTGCAGGCCCGAAAGCTCGTCGGTGATTTCCGGAGGCAGCACGTCCAGCCGCGAGGAGAGGAACTGGCCGACCTTGATCATCACCCCGCCCATCCGAATGGCTAAAGTACGAAATCGGGCGGCAGTCTGACGATAACGGGCGGGACGTGTTCGCCGGCTGATGCGCCGCAATCCAAGACGCGGCAAGACAAGCTCCCAAACGATGAAGCTGAGCGTCGCTCGGGCAAAAAAAGTCATGATGCGCCGGTAACGGGCGCGCAATTGTGCTGCTTGCATGAAACCTCCAGTGGATAATAACCCGTCCCGATTGTATCACCCCCAGTCAATTCACAGATATAATGGGGGCTTGGAGTTTTACATCAGCCCTTTGATTTTTACATTCGCCCACGGAAAAAACCATGCCCGATTATCTTGAACGCCGCGTTCGCCGTGCCGTCGAAAGCCTGATGGAAAATGAAAGCCTGACCGAAGGACGCGAACAAGATCACTTGCAAGTAGTTCGTTTCCAGTTACCTGACAGTTTTTACACGAATTTCACGAACAAACCTAATCAACCAATGATTACTATGCCTTGCCTGCTCCCAGCAGACTCTTCAATCGCCGGATATATTTCCAAATGGTTGCCTTATTTTCTATCCAAACCGCCAACTTGCTGCTTATTAAAATAATCACCAATCCCAGAAGAACACCGGTGATAACACTATACAGCCAATGCAATGAGTATAAAAGCGGGTGCAAAAAGCTAAAACCGAGCATCAGGAGTGGGAAGTGGATCACATAAAGGGTATAGGAGAATTTCGCCAGTTGATCCGCGCGGAAGAAGTTGAATGATCTTCTCTCCTGCCACAAGATAAAACGCATTGCAACCAACATTCCCAACCAGCAAATCAGGGATTGGGTGATCATGGACAAGGAATCAGTGTAGGGATTTGCAATAACTAAATGGTCATTTTTATAAACAATAAATATTACCAAGGCTGTTATCCCAACTACAATTGGCCCGAAAAGAACTTTGAACTGTTTTTCAATAATTTGTCGTTTAATGTACAGAAGCGCCCAGACAGATCCAGCCAGCCAGGTGGATAAAAATGGAAAGAAAAAGAGATGTTCGATGTAAACCAAGGGGAGGAGGACTATTATTAATAACCAGCCCCAGAATAGGCGCTTATTGACCAGCCAGCCTGCAAAAAACATCGCTGCCATGTAATACCAGAATTCATAACTCAGACTCCATAAGGGGCCATTTAAAGACGGGGCAGCTTCTCTCGAGAAAAAACCCTGCAAGAAAATCAAACTCCACAGGATATTATCCCAATCCAAAATGGCTTTTTCTCTGATCACATATAAGTCTCCGGCGAGGCGGAAAGTTTCACTTCCGTGCAGGTTAAAGGTGTGGATCAGGCCGTAGACGCCTATTGTCAGGACTAAAGAAAATATCAAAGGAGGATACAACCTGACCAAACGGCTTATCATGAATTCTGATAGTTTGAACTGACCGTCATTACGCTCGATGTTTTTCAAGATACTGATGGTGATCACAAACCCGCTGATTACGAAAAAGGCCATCACAGCATAGGACGCGAGTACCTCAGCGACGCCATCCAGATAACCTCTCAACCCCACTTTCGGGAGGATGTAAATCAGGATGACGTGAAAGAACATTACAACGATCGCGCTGATGCCTCGGATGACATCCAGAAATCGTGAGGTTTGGACATCTATATTGTAGTTTTTCTTCATAAGTGACTCTCCCTGGATTTACGACCGATCATACCGCTTTGCCTCTTGCCACAGCCCTTCCATCTCATCCAGGGTCATCCCCGACACCTTCTTCCCCTGCTCCCGCGCCCCCTGCTCCACATAAGCGAATCGCTTCTTGAAGCGCAGATTGCACGCCCGCAAAGCGGACTCGGCATCCACCTTCTTCCAGCGCGCCAGATTGACCAGCGCGAAGAACAGGTCGCCCAGCTCATCGCTCAATTCCTCGCCGTTCGTTGTCGCTTTCACTTCCTGGATCTCTTCGGCGATCTTATCCAGCACGCCCTCGATCCCCGGCCAGTCGAAGCCGACACGGGCGGCGCGATCCTGGTATTCCTGCGCCTGGATGAGCGCCGGCAGCGCCAGCGGGACGCCGTCCAGCAGGCCTTTCCCAACCTCGCCGTTCGTCTCGCGCTCGGTCGCTTTGAGCTTCTCCCAATTCTGCAAAATGCCCTCGACGCCCTCTATCTTCAAATCGCCGAAAACGTGCGGATGGCGGCGGATGATCTTGTCGTAGATGCCCTTGAGCACCTCCGCCATGCCGAACTCGCCCTCTTCGCTGGCAATCTGGGTATTCAATACGATTTGCAACAGCAGGTCGCCGAACTCCTCGGCCATCTTGGCCGGGTCTTCAGAATCCAGCGCGGTCAGGACTTCGTAAGCCTCCTCCAGCAAATGCGTGCGCAGGGATTGGTGCGTCTGTTCGCGATCCCAGGAGCAGCCGTCCGGCGCGCGCAGGTGCGCGACGATCTCCTGGAAGGCCTCGAACGAAGTCCCCTCGCCCAATGGCGGGAGGTAAAGCACAGTCAATAGGCCGATGTGCTTGCTGCGATCAATTTCATACAGTTGGATGTCTTCGACGATTTCGTCCTTCGTCCCCGCGGCGTGAACCAGGCGGACGGGATGCTCATCGGGGTAAACCGCGTTGAGGGTCATCTTGACTTCGGCGGCGATCATCCGGGAGTAGATCTGCGCGATCAGGGCGGGCATATCCGGCGGGAAGGCCGGGACGTGCGCCTGGCTCAGTTCGAGGGCGTCCATCAAAACGAGGCGCGGGTACGGGTCGAGGCCGAGGGTAGCGAAAACCGGCTCGAGGAACGAGATCCCGCTCACGATTTTTAGCGGCAGGCCAGGCTTGCCCTGAGCTGGCAGGTTGAGCCTGTCGAAACCCTGTCGAAGGGTCCGCGCCCGCTTCGCAATTTCGGGGCCGGTCGCCTCGGCTACAAACGGGTCGCCCGGCACAGCGTAGATCACGCCCTGTTCGCGCTTTCCCAATTCCAGCACCTTCTCCACAATGGCAGCATAAACGGACTCGAAAGATTCCCCCTTTTCATACAGCTCATCGAAGGAATAAATCTTGAGCGCAAGCGGCAAGCCAGCAACGGCAGGATGCTGCCGGGTACGCAGCCAGATTTCGTCCGCTGAAGTGAGCACATCCCAGGCTTCGCGCGTCAGCATTGCCGGGTCGCCGGGGCCGAGGCCAAGCAGGGTAATGCCGGGCATAGGAACTCCTAACGATTAAACGTAAAACGTAATGCGTAAGAGAGAAGAAGCCGATACGCATTACGTTTCAACGTGCAAACGTGTAACGTGACAACGTGCTAACGTTTGGTATACGTCGGCGCCTTGCGGGCACGCTTGAGGCCGGGCTTCTTGCGTTCCTTGACACGCGGGTCACGCGTCATGAATCCGCCTTTGCGCATGAGCGGACCCCACTGGTCGTTCATCTTGACCAGGGCGCGCGCCAGGCCGAGCTGCACTGAATCAGTCTGGCCGTTTACGCCGCCGCCATTAACGTGGACGGAGATATCGTAAGTCTCTAAGTCCTGGCCGGCAGCCTTTAGCGGCGCTAAAATTGTTTCGATATCACCTGTGCGGGTGAAATAAGCCTGCAACTCTTTTTCGTTGACGATGAACTGGCCCGAACCACTCATCAAGCGCACACGGGCGACACTTTCCTTGCGACGTCCTATACCTTCGTAATATTGAACAGACATAAGTTCCTTTCTTCTTCTTCTTTAGGCAACCTACTGCTGATTAGGCCTTCGGCGAGACCTGCGCCGTGTGTGGATGCTCGGCGCCGGCGAATATCTTGAGCCGTTTGAGGACATGCTTGCCCATCTTGTTATGTGGCAGCATACCCCATACCGCCAAACGGATCACGCGGTCAGGATGCTTGCGCAACTGGTCGCGCAGGGTGATGGATTTCAATCCGCCGGGGTAATTCGAATGGTGATAATAAACTTTATCATCCAGTTTCGTACCGGTCACGGTCACGTTGGCGGCGTTGATCACCACGACGGTATCGCCCAATTCAACGCCTGGCGTGAAGGTGGGCTTATGCTTGCCAAGCAACAAGCTGGCGATTTGAGTCGCTAAACGGCCCAGGGTCTGGCCGGCGGCATCTACCAACACCCACTGGCGGTCAATTTCGCCAGCCTTAGGATAATATGTTTTTTGCACTGTCGTATCTCCACTTACAAACAAATATCTTTGCTAACAACTTCTTAAAAATCAGGGGCGAGGGAGCCCAAACAGCGATTGAGACTTCAACCTGGATTATGGTCGCGCAATCGGCGACCATTATCAAAACGGACTTCCACAAGCGTCAGGCCATTTGGCGGAGCCAGGCCAGGCGGCAGACTGTGGACCCCGGGCTGGCGTTGCAGCGCTTGAGCCAATGCCTGCGCTGGAAGCCTGCCCTGCCCGACGGCCACCTGGACGAAAACCAATCTGCGCACCATACGGTACAGGAAAGCATCTGCCTGAATCTCGAAGCTCCATTCGTCGGCCTGCAGTTGCCATTCCGCCGAAAAGACGCTGCGCAGGCTGCTTCCTCCGCGCCGGGGCGGTGTACCGAAGGCCGCGAAGTCGTGCCTGCCGGGCCAGATTTTCGCCAGCGGATGCAGGTCTGAAACGGGCGGCCAGACCCGCCAGGCGTAGCGTTCCCGCAACGGGTCGCGCACGCTTTGGCAGAAGAGCCGGTAGCGGTAACGGCGGGATGTGGCGTCGAAGCGCGGATGGAAATTATCCGCCGCCAGAACCACCTCCCGGACGGCCATATCCGCAGGCAAATTGGCGTTCAGGGCATTGTTCAAGTCTTCGAGCGAATGCTGCCATTCGAAGTCGAATGCTGCCACCTGACCACTGGCATGGACGCCGGTGTCAGTGCGTCCGGCCAGGAAGACCGTTAGCCCACTCCAGCCCAAGGCCCGCAGAGCTTTTTCAAGCTCAGCCTGCACCGTGCGGCGGGTTGTCGCTTGCCGCTGGCTGCCTGAGAAGCCGGTGCCATCGTAAGCCAGGATAATCTGGTAACGTGCCATCAGCCATCGGCTATCTGCTACTCTTCTACTAACTCCAACAGCACCATCTCTGCGGCATCGCCCTGGCGTGGACCCAATTTCAAAACGCGGGTATAGCCGCCGGGACGTTCCCCAAAACGCGGTGCAATTTCATCGAACAGTTTCTTGATCACCTGATTGTCGCCCAGTCTAGCTGCGACGTGGCGGCGTGCATTGACCTTCTCGACATCGCTGCCATCCTTGACGTTGCGCGCCAGTGTGATCATCTTCTCAGCCTCGCCGCGGATCGCAGCCGCCTTGGCTTTTGTCGTGCGAATGCGCTCATGCGTAAAAAACTGCTTAATCAGTGTGCGGCGCAGCGCGATACGCGCACCCTTGCTTCGATTCAGTTTATAACCGGATACTTGGTGTCGCATTTCTAAGTTACTCCAACTCTTTCTTAACTTCGTCCTTCAAATAGCCCTTCTCATACATCTTGGTGCGCAATTCATCCAGGCTCTTCTCGCCGAAGTTGCGGATGGACATCACAGCCTGTTCGCCCTTATCGAGCAGATCAAGCACATCCCCGACGGTGGTAATGCCGGTACGCTTCAAAGAGTTGAAAACACGCACCGATAAATCAAGCGATTCAACTGGCGCCTCTGCTACTTCGCTGGTCAAACGAGAACCTGACACTTCCTTTTCAATGGCAATGGTCAGGGTCTCCTCGCTGACGCCGGCAATGTAGCGCAGATGCTCGATGAGAATCTTGGCCGAACCGCTCAGTGCATTTTCCGGCGAAAGAGTACCATCCGTCCAGATTTCGAGCACCAGTTTGTCATAGTTGGTGCTTTGTCCAACGCGCGCCGATTGCACGTTCCAATTGATGCGCTTGACCGGACTGAAGATAGCGTCCACGGGTAATTCACCGATCGGCATGTGCCCGCGCTCATTAGCAGGGGAATAGCCGCGCCCGCGTTCGACCATGAACTCGATGTCCATGCGGGTTTTGGCATTATCCGCCGTAAAAAGATACAGGTCTGGATTGATGATCTGCACCTCGGGCGGCGCGATGATATCCGCTGCGGTCACAACGCCCTCGCCGCGCACCTCCAGGTGCATGCGGGTTGTGTCTACACCATCCAGCTTCAGGCGCAACTGCTTGATTTGCAGCATAACCTGCAATACATCTTCGCGGACGCCCGGTATGTCGCTGAACTCGTGCAGCACATCCGCGATGCGAATGGATGTCACTGCAATCCCTTCAAGCGACGAAAGTAATACCCGTCGTAGAGCATTGCCCAGGGTCACACCGTAGCCACGCTCTAACGGGCTGATGATGAACTTGCCATAATTCCGAGCCTCGTCCTCGCGTTCGATCTTCGGCATGACCATGTTCGTAATAACTGTCACGGTTCACCTCTCACCGGTGTACGCTATGTACACCACATCTCCTGCTTCGTGTCGAGTAAGCCTTCGCCCAGCCCTGCCGTCTCGCACCGGCGTGCCGCCGTTGTTCGTGGCACGAACGGTGACGGGCTGGGTGGCTATCATTATGGTAGCGCAATTGGCTACCATTATCGCGAGTAGTATTCAACGATTAACTGCTCGTTCATATTTCCGTCAATCTCGGCGCGTTCCGGGAGACGTATGACGCTGCCCGAAAGGTTCTTCAAGTCACGGCTCAACCACGGCAGGATATTGCGCGTTTCGGCAAACGAAGGTAATTCCTTGAAATAAGTACCCTCGCGCGAGCCATCCCGCACGGCCACCACGTCACCCGCGCCCAGGACCATCGAGGGGATGTCCGTGCGCCGGCCGTTGACCATGAAATGGCCGTGAGTGACGAGCAAACGGGCATGACCGCGGCTGCTGGCAAAGCCCATTCGGAAAACAACATTATCCAAACGGGATTCCAGGGTCTGCAATAGCACCAGACCGGTGATTCCACGCCGCCGCTGGGCCGTCTCGTAATACCTGCGGAACTGGCGCTCGAAGACGCCGTAGATGCGACGCGCTTTTTGCTTGGCGCGCAACTGGCGGGAATAGTCCGATTCACGGCCACTGCCGCCGCCTTTGCCACCACGCCGGCCCCCGGTCGAACGACCATGCTGGCCGGGCGCGAAGCCGCGCCGTTCGAATGCACATTTCGGGGAGAAACAACGCTCGCCCTTTAAGAATAGTTTTTCGCTTTCACGCCGGCACAGTTTGCAGGCCGGACCAAGATCTTTCGCCATACGTTCTAACCTCTCTCGCTAAACTAGACGCGGCGTTTCTTCGGAGGCCGGCAACCGTTGTGTGGAACCGGCGTTTTATCCGAAATTGAGCGCACTTTCATACCCATGGTTTGCACAGCCCGAATGGCTGATTCCCGCCCGGGGCCGGGACCTTTGACGATCAGGTCCACTTCCTGGATACCCATCCCTTGAGCAGCTTTGATGGCTTGTTCGGTAGCCAGACGGGCAGCAAAGGGAGTGCTCTTCCGTGAGCCTTTAAAGCCCACTGAACCCCCACTGCCCCAGGAGAGGGTATTCCCCTCGGGATCGGTCACGGTCACAATGGTATTGTTGAAGGAAGCAAAGACATGCACTTGTCCAGAGGACAAGGCGCGCTTGGCTTTCTTAGCGCCGCTACCGCGACGCGTTGAGCGTACACTTTGAGCCATATTACCTCTCTATAACTCCAGATTACTTCTTTCCGCCGCGGCGGCGCCCGCGTCCGGCGACCGTCTTCTTCACACCCTTGCGGGTGCGCGCGTTGGTGCGCGTGCGTTGACCATGCACCGGCAGGTTGCGGCGATGACGAAGCCCGCGGTAGCAGCCGATTTCGATCAAACGTTTGATATTCAATTGCTCTGCGCGGCGTAGATCGCCTTCGACCTTCCAGTTCTTGCCAATGTACTCGCGGATGGCAGAAACCTCGCTTTCGGTCAGATCCTTTATCCGGGTATCCGGATTGACCTTGGTCTCGGTTAAGATTTTACGTGCACGCGTCGGGCCAATCCCAAATACATAGGTCAGGCCAACTTCAACCCGCTTATTACGCGGAAGATCAACACCTTCAATTCTCGCCATATATCACACTATCCTTGTCGCTGTTTATGCTTAGGGTTTTCGCAAATAATAAACAAGATGCCTTTGCGCTTGACGACCTTGCACTTCGCGCAGCGCCTGCGAATGGAGGGGGAGACTTTCATAATTTGCACTTCTCCTTGAAATACTCCTGGCTTTACAGCCAAAGATTGAATTATACATGTTCTCTTATCTTCCGTCCAGCTATGCGTACGTAGGCGTAGGACAAGTCTATAGACTTGTCTTACCACTGTCGGGTCAAAGGACTGTCAGGATGAGGGGTTCTCCTTCGGTGACGGCGACACTATGTTCGAAATGTGCCGTCAATGACCCATCGGTAGAAACGACTGTCCACTGGTCAGACAGGACACGCGTCCGGTGCGTGCCGACGAGCACCATCGGCTCGAGAGCAATGGTCATACCTGGTTGAAGCAGTCTGCCCGTAGCAGGTTTACCATAGTTCGGCACCTGCGGCCCTTCGTGCATCTGCCGCCCAACGCCGTGTCCGGTGTATTCACGGGTGACGTGGAAGCCGCGACCTTCGACAAATTGTTGGATCGCTGCAGATACATCACCCGTATGGTTCCCAGCCCGCAATTGTTCAATCGCCACATAGAGCGCTTTTTCGGTCACTTCAAGGAGCGTCTTCGCTTTTGTGGATATCTCGCCGACACCGACCGTGAAAGCAGAATCGCCAACGTATCTTTCGACGACCGCGCCAGAATCCACTGAGACGATATCACCTGCCTTCAATTTTCGTTTACCCGGAATGCCATGCACCAGTTGCTCGTTGATGCTCACAGTGATGGAAGCCGGGAAAGGCGGGGAACCATAATTTTTAAAGGGCGAATATGCGCCATACTTTCGCAGAACTTCCTCAGCAGCCGCGTTGAGGTCTGCGGTGGTGATACCGGGTTGGATTAATTCCCGTACAGCCGCCAGCGCCATGGCGTTGATTCGACCGGCTGCACGCATGAGGGCAATCTCAGCCGGGTTTTTAATATGTATCTGGCGCGCCCAATCCATAACTAATTGGTCTCTGCGTAGCACCTACTCGGTAAGATCGCCAAGAGGTCAGCCGTAACCTCTTCGATTGCGCGTCCACCGTTAATCTCAGCCAGCAAGCCGCGTTGACGGTAGTAGGCGATCAAGAGCGCAGTTTGCGCAGTATAAACCTGGATACGCCGTCTGACCGTTTCGATCTTATCGTCGTCCCGTTGATAAAGTTCAGAACCATCTATATCACACACGCCGGGTTTTTGCGGCGGGTTATTTACCTGGTGAAAGATGTGACCCTGCGCCCGGCAGGTCCAGCGACCGCTCAAGCGTTCCACCAGCATCGCTTCAGGAGCGAAGATGCACGGCACAAGATCCACTTTTCCGCCAAAATCAGCCAGCATTTCGGTGAAAGCATCCGCCTGAGCCGGTGTGCGCGGGAAACCGTCCATGAGCGCGCCACGCGCGCAATCCGGGTGGGAGAGCCGCTCCCGGATCATGGCTATGGTAACGTCATCCGGGACGAGTTCGCCTCTGTTGATATAAGTCTGCGCCAATTTGCCCAGCTCGGTTTGTCCCTGGATGTTCTCGCGGAACAGATCGCCAGACGAGATGTGCGGCAGGCCAGTCCTCTCGGCGAGGATATTCGCCTGAGTACCCTTGCCAACGCCGGGTGGTCCGATGAAAACTATGTACGTGGGCATGGCTGGCTTTTTAACGTACGAGTAACGCGTCCTCATAGCCGTGCAATTTCAACTCGGCCTCGATATTCAGGAAGGTATCCCGCACCACACCCACGACAATCAGCAAACCGGCTGATGAGACCAGTAAGAGACCACCGCCCTGGGAAATTTGTGGGAATACCAGCCCCAACAGGAAAGGCATGATCGCGACGAAACCCAGGAAGAATGCGCCAGCCAAGGTAATACGGCGCTGAACTTTGGTCAGGTATTTCTGCGTCGGCGCACCGCGGTTGACGCCTGGAATCTGTGCGCCGACTTTTTTTAGATTATCGCCGTAATTCTGCTGCGCGAAGAGCACATCGGTGTAGAAAAAGGTGGCGACAACCACGCCGGTGAAGTACAACAACCAGTAGACCCAGGCGTTCGCCCCTGAACCGCTGAAGGTATTTTGAACGCCCATGGCAAAATTTCTCACCCAATCACTTGTCGAGTTGACAAAATAACTGCTCAAGATGGCCGGGAACTGGAGGATGGCGCTGGCAAAGATGAGCGGGATCATGCCGGCCATATTGATCATCAGTGGCAGTGTGCCCTTGACCGGCATGGACATGCGATTGCCGATGCGCCGACCCGGGTACATCACCGGCACGTTGCGGCGCCCCTGTTGGACGAACACTATGGCAAAGATTGTCGCAACCATAGTCACCACGATGATTATCAAGTTAATCCAGCGGGTTTTCTCATCCACCATCAGGCTGGCAAAGTTGGCCGGCATACCGGCGACAATCCCTGCAAAGATGATCAGCGACAGTCCCTGGCCGCGGATGCCAAATTCCGAGATCATCTCGCCCAGCCAGATGGCGAACATGGTGCCCGCGACCATACTTAACAACATTGCGATAGAGGGTACAAGCCTCGCACCGGACAGGTTGAAATCAATAATGGACGGCAGGTTGAATTGAGTCGCATAGGAGTTAAAGATATTGATTTGACCGATGGCAGAGAGCGCGGCCATCGGCACCGCCAGATAGTAGGTCCATTTTTCCATCCACTTGCGGCCCTCCCGCGGGTCTTCCTTCATCCTTTGCTGCAATGCCGGGATGATCGGCACCAACAATTGGAGGATGATCTGCGCCGTGATGTATGGATAAACTCCCATCGAGAGTAACGAGAAGCGCGAGATCGTACCGCCCGAGAGCAAATCGAGGAAGTTGAAGAAAGTCCCGGTCGAACCAAATTGATTGCGTAATTCTGCCAGCGCCTGCACATTCAGTCCCGGGACGGGGACATTGGCTGCCAGGCGATAGATGACCAACAAGGCCAGGGTCACCAGCAACTTACGCCGGATATCCTGGGACTTCCATAAGTAGCGCCATCCAGAAAACACGGATTTCATAGTGGGGTCTCCTCGTTAAAACGAGTTATCCAATTAACTCCACACTGCCGCCAGCGCTTTCGATTTTCGCCTGGGCGCTCTTGGTGACCCGATGGGCACGCACCATGAGGGAGGTCTTCAACTCGCCGCGTCCCAGAATGGCGACCGGATTGCGCGGATCACGCAGCAGGCGGGCGTCGGCAAGGGTTTCGGGCGTGATTTCGGTATTCGCCTGGAATCCAGTCAATTGGTCCAGGTTGACTTCGTTATATTCAACCTGGTTGATGGGGGTAAAGCCCTGACCACGGATGAACGGTAAGCGGCGGTAGAAAGGCAGGTTGCCACCCTGCCGGTACAGGTGACCGCCCGAACCGGCGCGCGCACCCTGGCCTTTGGTACCCCGGCCGGCAGTCTTTCCTTGACCGGCTGAAATGCCACGCCCAACGCGCTTACGGTTTTTCTTCGACCCCGGATTGGGTTTCAGATCGTTAAGTTTCATGTTCTTACCTGCTCTTCAATTCGAATCAGATGGATCACTTTTGTCAACATGCCACGCAAGGCAGGTGAATCGACATGTTCCACCATCTGGTTCATGCGTCGTAAACCCAGCGCACGGACGGTAGCCTTCTGCGGTTTAGGATAACCGATAGGGCTGCGCACAAGAGTGACCTTGATCGTTTTGGAAACAGTTTCCGCTTTAGCCATTCTTCTTTCTCCTCTCCCAAAATGGCAGAAGCTCTTCCAATGGCTTTCCACGTCGCGCCGCCTCTTCCTTCGGCGATTTGAGCTGGTCAAGCGCCTTGAAAGTAGCCTGCACCACGTTGAGCACGTTGGCGCTCCCCATGGATTTGGTCAGGATGTCGCGCACACCGGCCGCTTCAAGGACGGCGCGCACACCGCCCGCCGCGATGACGCCGGTACCCCGCGATGCCGGTCGGATCATGATGACCGCGCCGCCAATCTTCCCCACCGATTCGTGCGGGATGGTTGTGCCGTAGAGAAAGACTGGACGCAAATCCTTATGGGCGCGTTCGGTAGCCTTACGCATGGCGTCTGGCACAGCATTCGCTTTGCCGACACCCATACCGACCTTACCGTTATTATCACCAACCACCATCGTCACGCGGAATTGGAAACGGCGGCCACCTTTGACCACTTTCGCCACGCGGGCGATCTCAATTACGCGCTCGTCGAATTGTTGTTCTTTTTGTTGTTCGAGTTCCATAACCTGGGCTTCCAACATATCTTTCTCCAATCCGGCCTTAGAATTCCAGGCCGCCTTCGCGTGCACCATCCGCCACCGCCTTGACACGACCGGTATAACGGAAACCGCCCCGGTCGAAGACAACCAGCTTGATGCCTTTGCTCTTGGCGCGTTCGGCTATTGTTTTGCCAACCAATCGCGCCTGATCTGTCTTGTTCAGGCCTTTCATCTTTGAGCGAAGTTCGCTGTCAATCGTCGAGGCTGAAACAAGGGTATGCCCAGCCTGGTCATCAATGACCTGGGCATACATCTCCGACAAACTGCGAAAGACATTCAGGCGCGGGCGTTGCGCGCTGCCAGAGATCTGCTTGCGGACACGCGCGTGCCGCCGAATGCGAGCTGCAGAACTAGATTTATCAGCCATCGGTTACCCCTTCGCCTTTCCTGATTTACCCGCCTTACGGCGGATCTTTTCACCCAGGTAGTGCAGGCCTTTGCCATGATATGGTTCCGGTGGACGGATGTTGCGGATGTTCGCCGCCACCTGCCCAACCAGTTCCTTGTCATAACCACGCACAAAGATCCGGCGCGACTTGAGCTCAACATCGAAAGTAATGCCCTCAGGCGGCTCAATTTCTACCGGATGGGAAAAACCCATATTCAGCACCAGGTTCTTGCCGTTCAATTCAGCCCGGTAACCTACACCTTCGATTTCCAGCACTCTTTCAAAACCGGCGCTCACGCCGTGTACCATATTTGCTATCACTGCACGGGTTGTCCCATGCAGGGCGCGTTGGGTGGGAGCCTCCGAAGA
This sequence comes from Anaerolineales bacterium, assembly GCA_030018695.1. Taxonomy (GTDB): domain Bacteria; phylum Chloroflexota; class Anaerolineae; order Anaerolineales; family Villigracilaceae; genus CG2-30-58-95. The sequence goes on along the minus strand of JASEHI010000020.1, from coordinate 7,210 downwards.
TCGCGCAACCATAACCTGGTTATTCTCCATCGTAATGGAGATCCTCGGCGAGAAAGTACGCTGAAGGTCGCCTTTCGGGCCTTTCACACGCACATACGATCCACTGACATCCACCTGAACACCAGCCGGGATATCCACAGGCATACGTCCAATTCGAGACACAGTTCAAACCTCCCGTCTCACCAAACTTTACAAAGAATTTCACCGCCCACACCAAGTTGGCGGGCGCGATGGCCGGTCATGATCCCTTTGGGCGTGGACATAATGGCGACGCCGATGCCCGAAAGCACCCAGGGGATATCCTGCTTCTTGGTGTATACGCGCCGGCCCGGACGACTGACACGTTGCAGATTGGTTATGACCGGTCGGCGTTCACGGCGTTCGCCGATGTACTTGATGCGCAGCCGAAGAATTTTCTGGCCAGGTTTTTCGCCCTCGGCTACATCGAAGCTCTCCAGATATCCTTCTTCCTTCAAGATCTTGGCAATCTCTACCTTGACCTTGGAGTGAGGCATAGCCGTCAATGCCTGCCCACTCATAACCGCATTGCGGACGCGCGTCAGCATATCAGCAATAGGATCAGATAAGTTCATGCTTTCACCTCCACCCGCTTACCAAGAAGCCTTGATAACGCCGGGGATCTTACCTTCCAACGTCAATTCGCGGAAGCAAATCCGGCACAATCCGAACCGTCGGATAAATCCACGTGGGCGTCCGCAGAGGGTGCAGCGATTGCGCACGCGGTGCGGATATTTTCGTCGCAGCTCACGAAATTGCATACAAGTCTTCGCCATAGCTTACGCTTCCTTCCTAAACGGCATCCCAAGCAGTTGCAGCAGCAAGCGTGCATGGTCATCAGTTCTGGCCGTGGTGACAATCGTGACTTCCAGGCCTCTTAGCTTATCAATCTTGTCGTACTCGATCTCCGGAAAAACCAGTTGGTCACGCAGGCCGAGGGTGTAATTGCCGCGCCCGTCAAAAGCATCCGGCGAGATGCCCCGAAAGTCACGCACGCGCGGCAGGGCGATGTTAATCAGGCGATCGAGGAAGAACCACATGCGCGCGCCGCGCAGTGTCACCTTTGTGCCAATGATGCGCCCTTCGCGCAGCTTGAAGTTGGCAATGCTCTTGCGCGCTTTGGTCATGATCGGCTTCTGGCCGGTGATCTTGGTCAGGTCTGAGACAGCCGCTTCGAGAGCCTTGGCATTATCCATCGCCTCGCCCAAACCAATATTCAGCACTACTTTTTCAATACGCGGTGCCCGCATTACATTCTTGAAATCGAATGCCTTCATCAGCGCCGGGATGATTTCCTTCTGATACTTTTCTCTTAATATATTCATAATCTCGATGCTCCCGCGGGCTTAGTCAATCATCGCCTGGCACTTTTTACAGACGCGGTGGGAACCGCTTTCATCGCGATGGACACTGACCCGGACAGGCATGTTGCATTTTGGGCAGACCAACATGACGTTGGATATATCCAGCGGAGCCTCGAACTTGATCCGACCAGGATTGATTGTGCGACCCTTGGTCTGTACCTGGCGCTGATGCTTGGTGCGGATGTTGATCCCCGAAACGACCACGCGATGGTCATCCGGCAACACTTTAATCACCTCGCCGCGTTTGCCCTTTTCTTCCAGGCGTCCACTGATAATTTCAACGGTATCACTTTTACGAATCTTGACTCTCATCCTTCACTCCTGCATCATGGTAGCGCAGTCGGCTACCATCCGCGGCCTAAAGAACTTCCGGGGCCAGTGAAACAATCTTCATAAAGCCTTTTTCGCGCAACTCACGCGCCACCGGCCCGAAGATGCGGCTGCCCCTGGGGTTACGACCATCGGCATCCAGAATTACGGCGGCGTTATCGTCAAAGCGGATATATGAACCGTCTTCGCGGCGATATTCTTTGGCGCAGCGGACGATCACAGCTTTAACGATCTCGCTCTTTTTCACCGCCCCCTGCGGTGTGGCCGACTTCACCGTGGCCACCACAATATCACCGATGCTGCCATAATGACGGGTGGAACCGCCCATTACATGAATGACCAGCAGCTCGCGTGCGCCGGTATTATCGGCAACTTTAAGACGAGTTTCTTGCTGGATCATGGCTACACCTCTACCACAGTATCAACCGAGCGGATCTCGTGCTTGAGAATGGTTTCCACAACCCAACGCTTGTCGCGCGAGATGGGACGGCTCTCCACAATCTGAACCCGATCACCAATCTGGCAGCCCAGTTCATCGTGCGCTTTGACGCGCTTGCTCGAATGAACAACCTTACGGTAGAGAGGGTGCTGGAAAGTCCGGGTAATTTCGACCACTACAGTCTTGGTCATTTTATTACTGGTTACGAAACCAGTCATACGACGACGTTGATTCATGCTTCACCTTCCTGTACAGCCGCCCCGGCGCGTTCCTTGAGAATGGTTTCCAGGCGCGCGATATCGCGACGCATGAGGCGCATGCGGCTGGTATCAGTCAACTGGCCTGACACCTGCTGGAAGCGGAATTTCATCAGCTCTTCGCGGCTATCTGAAAGTTTGACCACGATCTCTTCCGAAGACAATTTGCGGATTTCTTCCGGCTTCATGCCTGCTCTCCTGCCACCAGATCAAGACGGGTTATGACCTTGGTTTTGATCGAGAATTTATGCCGGGCCAGGTTCAAGGCATCCTGGGCTGCTTCCTCAGTCAAGCCGCTGATTTCAAAAATTACACGCCCCGGTTTGACCACGGCAACCCAGTATTCCACGTTACCTTTACCCTTACCCATGCGAGTTTCCGGGGGTTTCTGGGTATAGGGCTTATCCGGGAAAATGCGGATCCAGACTTTCCCACGGCGCTTCATAGAACGCACAATGGCTCGCCGGGCTGCCTCGATCTGCCGGGCGGTGACCCAGCCAGGCTCCAACGCCTGAAGGCCATAATCGCCGAAGCTGATCTCGGTGCCGCGTGATTCCTTGCCCTTCATGCGACCACGCATCTGCTTGCGCCACTTTACACGTTTTGGCATTAACATAGCAATAACCTCTTCTCAGAGATTAGAGAGTAGAGATTAGAGAGTAGAGAGTAGAGACTGGTTCGAGTTTTTTTACCCCCTATTCTCTGCTCTCTATTCACTATTCACTTTTCTCTATGCACTCACATACACGCCTTCGGTCATCTCGACTTTGTCTTCGACCTCGGCTTGCATCTCGCCCTTGTAGACCCACACCTTGACGCCGATCTGTCCATAGGTCGTGGTGGCTTCCGCGCGGGCGAATTCAATGTCCGCGCGCAGGGTCTGCAATGGGACACGGCCATCCCGCAACCATACGCTGCGCGCCATTTCCGCACCGCTCAAGCGGCCAGCGACCTCAATCTTGATGCCTTCAGCGCCCTGGCGCATGGCTTGCTGGATTGCGCGCTTCATCGCGCGGCGGTAGCTGATGCGGCGCTCAAGCTGGTCAGCGATGTTGCGTGCCACCAGATAAGCGTCAATATCCGGGGTCTTGATCTCTTTAATGTCGAGATCAATCTTCTTGCCCGCCAGCGTCTCCAGACTCTGACGGATCTTCTTCACGCCTTCGCCCTTGCGGCCGATCAGAATGCCGGGCTTGGCTGTATTAACAGTCACCTTAACTTTACCGGGGTAATGCTCCACTTCTATGCACGAGACGCCCGCGCGACCAGCTTCACGGTAGATCAGGTTACGAATGGCAAAATCCTGCCGGAGCTGTTCTCGATACTGCTCACCTTCAGCAAACCAACGACCCTGCCACCCACGGGTGACACTCAGACGAAAACCAATCGGATGAACTTTACGACCCATAATTTCTCCTTATGATGGTAGCCTACTGGCTACCATTAGCGTCCTTTCCTCACCGCTTGGGCGGCTTCACGCTCGCGCAATACCACTGTGACATGTGACGAACGGCGTAAGATCGGCTTGAAGCGACCGCGTGCGCCGAAGCGACGCCACTTGCGCGTGGGAGCTTCATCGGCAAAGATTTTTTCAACGTACAGGTCGTCGCGGCTGACGCCGAAGTTCTCTTCAGCATTGGCTACAGCAGAAGCCAACAATTTCGACACCGGCTGGGCCGCACGTTGGGGCATGAAACGTAACACTTCCAACGCGGTACTGGCATCCTTGCCGCGGACCACATCAATCACCAGACGTACCTTCTGCGCGGAGATTGAAAGAAATTTTAATTGAGCGCGAATATCATGAGCCATCTTAAAACTCCTAGGCGGCCTTGGTTGACTTCTCAGAAGTCACATGCCCACGGAACATGCGCGTCGGCGCGAATTCACCCAGGCGATGGCCGACCATGTTCTCGGTGATGTAAATCGGCACGTGGCGACGACCGTCGTGAACTGCGATCGTGTGCCCCACCATTTGGGGGAAGATGACGCTCGCCCGGCTCCAGGTGCGGATAACTTTCTTCTCGCTGCGCTGGTTCATCGCTTCAATTTTCTTCGAGAGTTTCGGGTCAATGTAAGGCCCTTTTTTCAACGATCGAGACATATCTTCGTTCCTCGCTTACTCTAACGTCTTAGCGCTTGGATTTGCTGCGGCGGCGCAGGATGAATTTATTCGTCCGCTTATTAAGGCGGGTCTTCTTACCGCGTGTGGGCTTACCCCACGGGCTTTTCGGGCCTGGCATACCGATCGGCTGGCGACCTTCGCCACCGCCATGCGGATGATCGCGCGGGCTCATGGCGGTTCCGCGCACCGTCGGGCGGATGCCCATATGGCGTTTGCGTCCAGCCTTGCCCAGTTTAATGTTGCTATGCTCCAGATTGCCGACCTGGCCGATCGTCGCGTAACAGGCCTGACGAACCAGACGCACCTCACCCGAGGGCAGGCGGATATGGGCATACTCACCCTCTTTCGCCAGCAACTGCGCCGCACTGCCTGCCGAGCGCACCATCTGACCGCCTCTGCCAGCCGTCAACTCAATATTGTGCACCATTGTGCCAACCGGAATGCTTGCCAACGGCAGGTTATTGCCGGGGCGGATTTCAGCCTGCGGGCCGGAGACGACCATGTCGCCTACTTTCAGACCCACAGGAGCAATAATGTAACGTTTTTCGCCATCCACAAAGTTCAGCAGGGCCAAGCGCGCCGTGCGGTTTGGATCGTATTCGATCGCCGCCACCTTGGCCGGGATTCCTTGCTTCCCACGCTTGAAATCCACCACACGGATCAAGCGGCGATGGCCACCGCCACGATGGCGCACTGTGACGCGTCCTTGCACATTGCGACCGCCATGGCTGCGCGGCGCGATCAGCAAGCTGCGTTCAGGCGTGCTCTTGGTGATTTCATCAAAGCTGTAGCCGGTCATCCCCCGTTGACCGGGTGTTACCGGTTTATATTTCTTGACAGCCATTACTGCACCCCTTCATAGATCGGAAGAGTATCACCCTCTTTAAGGGTGATGATCGCTTTCTTGATCCCCGAAGAACGCACCAGCAAACGGCGGCTGCGAGCGCGGCGGCTGCGTTTGGGGGCTGTATTCAGGATATTTACGCGCACTACCGTTACGTCGAACAGCGATTCAATGGCATCCTTCACCAGCGTCTTGGTGGCCTGGCCGGCCACCTCGAAGGTGTACTGGCGAAGCTTGCCAGACTGGTAATTCGACTTCTCAGTAACTAGCGGGCGGCGGAGTACATCATAGATCGTCGTCATACCGGCCTCCTATATTAGATAAGCCTTCAACACGTCTAATGCCTTGAGCGGCATGACGAGTTTATCGTAACCAAGAATATCGCGGATATTCAGGTAATTTGCCATTAACACCTTGGCATCCGGGATATTGTTGGTTGAGCGAGTGATGACCTCGTAGTTGGCGTCCTTCTCGGTGACCAGCAACAAGGCGCTGGCGGTACCGACCAACAAACCAAGCGATTGCGCCATCAGGCGGGTCTTCGGCTCAGACAGGAAAAGCTCATCCACAACCACCACACCCGCCTCAGCCGCTTTGGCCGAGAGCGCCGAGCGTAACGCGGCGCGGCGCATCTTGAGCGGCATGTGCTGGGTATACTTACGCGGCCGGGGGGTATGAACGCGGCCGCCGCCTTTCCACTGCGGTGCACGGGTAGAACCCTGTCGGGCGCGACCGGTGCCCTTTTGACGCCACGGTTTTCGACCTCCGCCGGATACCTCGGCACGCGTCTTTGTCTTGTGGGTGCCCAGACGAGCATTCGCCATCTGCTGGATGTAAGCCTGGTGCATCAAATCCACGTTAATCGGGGCTTCGAAGATCTCGGCCGGTAAGTCAACATTCTTGACCTTCTCGCCCTGCATGTTGTATACATCTACGTTCATAATGCCTATGCTCCCATCACGCCGCGTTGCTATTGCTTACGCGCATCTTTGATCATAACCAGGCTGCCCCTCGAGCCGGGTACCGCGCCGTTCACTCCGAGCAAATTGCGTTCAGCGTCCACCAACACGACTTTCAAACCCTGAGCAGTCACCCGTTCGCTGCCCATATGACCCGAGCGCCGGGTACCTTTAAACACGCGCCCTGGAGTCGTCGTCGCAGAACTCGAGCCGGGCGCGCGCACGCGGTCAGAGGCACCATGTGTCTTCGAGCCACCCCTGAAGTGGTACTTCTTGACCACACCCGCAAAGCCCTTGCCCTTGCTGGTGCCGATCACGTCCACCCGCTCACCCAAGCCAAACATATCCACGGTGAGCATATCGCCAACCTTGATCTCGGAGAGATTGATGCGGAACTCGCGCAAAAAACGCAGCGGAGGCGATTCACTCTTCTTGAGATGACCCAGTTGACCACCGGTCAAACGCTTGGGCTTCGCCTCGCCAAATCCGAGTTGAACCGCTGAGTAGCCTTCTTTTTCTGGAAGGCGTACCTGCGTAACGTAACATGGCCCAGCTTCGATTAGAGTGACCGGAACTGCCGCACCGGACTCATCGAAGATCTGGGTCATGCCGATCTTCTTGCCAATCAGCCCTTTCAACATACTCGGTTTTCTCCTTTTTTCTAGGTGCAGGACGAGATGAATCTCGTCCTACTGAGACTGTCAGCCTGGGCTTAGGCTGCATCATCTCCGGCGCAGCACAGTCAATCGGTCTGCCGCGGCGCTCATCATCTTGGGGCCTACGAACAGAACCGTTCTTGTGCTGTCAGTCTTAGTCTTATAGTCTTATAGTCTTATAGTCTTATAGTCTTATAGTCTTATAGTCTTATAGTCTT